>JAFZEB010000086.1 GCA_017560855.1 Ruminiclostridium sp. | reverse complement strand
TTTTCGAAGGAGCCGGACATAAATTTCTGCCGGTACAGGTAGTAGGGCTCATACCCGGCGGCTTCCAGAGCCTGCCAGGCATAGGCCAGCATGTTGGCCACATCCTCGCCGCTGGGCAGAACCACTTCCTCCTGACGGAGGCGGGCCCCCTTCTTCAGGGCCAGGGTGTGGACGGTGATGTTTTCCGGGTCCATGGCGATGACCTGGTCCAGGGTGTCCCGGAAGCCTTCCACGGTGTCGGCGGGCAGACCGGCGATCAGGTCCATGTTCACGGCCCCGACCTGAGTCTCCCGGGCCAGCCGGAAGGCGTTCTGGATATCCCCTGCCCGGTGGCTGCGGCCAATGGCCTCCAGGACCTTGTCGGACATGGTCTGGGGATTGACGGAGATGCGGTTGCCGCCCCCGTCCCGGATGGCTTCCAGCTTCTCCCGGGTGATGGTGTCGGGGCGGCCGGCCTCCACGGTGAACTCCGTGCCGGGTTTTAACTGAGAGGCCTGGTTGATCCGGGCCAGCAATGCCCGGAGCTGGTCAGCGTCCAGGGTGGTGGGGGTGCCGCCGCCGATGTAGACGGTGCGGACGGTCTTGCCCGAAGCCAGCAGATTGGCACCGGCAGCGTCGATCTCCTGGAAGAGTCCCTCCAGATACTGGGGGATGAGCTTGTTGGCCGATCCCGAGGAGGAGATGAAGGAGCAGTAGGCGCACCGGGTGGGGCAGAAGGGGATGCCAACATAGAGGGACACCTCGTTCTCACCCAGGCTCTTTTTCAGGGAGAAACTGGCTTTGGCACAGGCCATGGCCAGTTTCTGGCGGTCGGGAGAGACCCGGTACCGGTCCCGCAGTTCGGCCTCGGCCTGTCGGGGGGTGGCCCCATCCAGCATGGCCTTGGTGGGGAGCTTCACCGGGCGAACCCCGGAGAGCATCCCCCAGGGGGGCTCGGTGCCCAGGCAGTCTATAGCCGCCATGTAGAAGGCCCGCTGAAGGGTCCGCCGGGTCAGGCGGGTGACCACCACAGGGTCTTCGTGGTTCAGTTCGGATGTCTTCACCCGGCACTGGCGGGTGAAGGTCTTTCCCTCCCGGCGGAGCTTGGCAGTGGCAGTGGACCAGCTGTCACCCCGGGAGAAGGAGAGTTCCAGCTCGTTGTCTCCTCCGGGGGCCTCCTCGGGATAGAGGGGCCGTTCTGCCGGGAAGAGGGTGAGCATGGTCTGCTCCACGGCGTATTTTTCGTCGTGGCCCCGGAAGAACAGCTTCATCGCAGAGCCTGACGGACGTAGGGGTTGTGTTCCCGCTCGGTGTCCAGGTCGGTGATCCGGTCATGGCCGGGGCAGACCCGCAGGTTGCCCTCCAGCTCCACCAGTCTCTTCAGGGACAGGAGGATCTGGCTGGTGGAACCGCCGATGAAGTCGGTGCGGCCGCAGGAGCCTGCGAACAGGGTGTCGCCGGCAAAGAGGACGTCCCCCACCTTGTAGCACACAGAGCCGGGGGAGTGACCGGGAGTATGGAGAACTTCGATCTGAGCACCGGCAAAGTCGATGATGTCGCCTTCCTTCACGGTCTTGATCTCAGGGATGGGAGCCAGGAGCATATACTGGTCACCCTTGAACTCCCAGTTGACCTCCTTATTGTGGACGTAGACGGGGGTGTTGGGCCACTTTTCCACCAGGCCGGGGACGGCCAGCACGTGGTCGAAGTGACCTTGGGTGATGAGGATCATGGAGAGGGACAGACCGGCCTCACGGATGACACGGTCGATGTCGTTGGCCTGATCGCCGGGATCGATGAGGGCGCAGGTCTTGGTGTCGGGGTCTTCCAGCAGGTAGCAGTTGGTGCCGATCTGACCCACGGGCATACGTCTGATCTGTAACATAGAAATCACCTCGTAAAGAAAATGGGGTGGTAGGTTTACATGGTTTCCGTGTCCATCCAGATGGTCACGGGGCCGTCGTTGATGGAGGACACGACCATGTCCGCGCCGAACTCGCCGTGTTCCACGTGGAACCCACGGTTCCGGCAGAGTTCCATAAACTTTTCATACAGGGGGATGGCGATGTCGGGCTTGGCTGCCTTGGTAAAGCCGGGGCGGCGGCTCTTGATGTCGGCGTAGAGGGTGAACTGGGACACCACCAGAAGTTCACCTCCGGCGGCTTCCAGGTTCAGATTCATCTTACCGGCCTCATCAGAAAAGACCCGCAGACCGCAGACCTTGTCGGCCAGCTTTTCTGCCTGGGCTTCGGTGTCCTCGGGGGCAATGCCCAGCAGGACCAGGAACCCTTTTCCAATTTCGCCCACGGTCTGTCCGTCGATGACGACGGAGGCCTGGGACACTCTAGTGACAACTGCTCGCATGACAGTTCCTCCTGTGTTTAGCGATATGTATTCATATTAGTATAGCACGGGAAGACAGAAATAGTCAACGGTTACAATTTTATATAGAAACCAGGGAACCTTTTCCGGGTCTTCCCCGTCTAAAAGGGCAAAAGGAGGGATTCTTTATGAAAAAATGTCTGCTGATCTTGGCTTTCTGCCTGGGTCTGACTGCCTGCAATGAGCAGGACCTTCCTCTGGAGGAGACCGTGGACTTCACCATGCCTCCGGGGGCGGCCGCCATGACTTGCCGGGTGATGGAGGAGGAGGACGGTACCCTTCTTCTGGCCCAGATGGACGGAGGAAAGGCTGATATTTTCACTGCCTCCTGCCGGGAGGCCGATATCCGGTTCCAGGACTCCACCCGCACCGAGATCCAAGCCGGAGACCTGGTGGTCATCGGCTTTGACGGGGACATTATGGAGACCTACCCTGCCCAGCTGGGAGAAGTCCAGGCGGTGTGGGTCCAGGCCGAGGGCTTTGATGACACGGCTGCCCTCTGCCTGGAGGTCTTCGAGGACCTGGCGGAGGAGGATGCCGCCCTGGCCCACGGGGCCCAAATGATTGGCCTGGACCTGTCCCAGACCGCCCTCTCCCCTGCCGAGCAGTCTGCTGTGACCCTGCTGCTGGAATGGGACACGGGGCTGACTGTGGTTCAGGGAACCATGGAGGAACTGGGGGACCAGGGATATATCGACATGGAGAACCTGTACTGGGAGGATGGCTACTTCCTGTCCTTCACCGAAACGGAGCGGACGGACACGAGCCTGACCTTCTCGGCCCAGCTGTGGAAGAGCGGTCTGGGGGCTTTATTCTATGCCGACTGCACCACCGCCCGCACCCCCAACGGTCCCTGGTCGGACTATACCATCGGGGCTGTAGCGGTGGCGTAAAAAGGGTCCCAACCTCTCACCGAAAAACAAACCACGCCCGGACCGTATCGGTCCGGGCGTTCCATTTCTCCCCTCCCCGCCTTGAAAAGAGGGTCGAATTGTGCTATACTCTATTCTGTATCACTATCCCTATATATCAACAACTCGGAGGAATCGCGCCTTGAGAACCACCCCTACCATCCCGGCGGAGGACATCGCCCGCCAGCTTTCCATCTGTGATGAGATCCATGCCATCCTGGACCGCCGTCCCGGCCAGAAAAAGGCCTTTGTGGACACCTACGGCTGCCAGCAGAACGAGGCAGATTCCGAACGCCTGCGTGGCTACATGGCCCGCATGGGTTACGAGTTTACCGATACCGAGGAAGGGGCCGACCTGGTCCTGCTGAACACCTGCGCCATCCGGGAGCACGCCGAGCAGCGGGTCTTCGGCAACGTGGGCGCTCTGACCCACACCAAGCGCCGCCACCCCGACCAGCTCATCTGCATCTGCGGCTGCATGGCCCGTCAGGATCACGTGGCCGACCGGCTGAAGCGGTCCTTCCCCCATGTGGACCTGGTCTTTGGTCCTCAGCTCCTGTGGCAGTTCCCCGAACTGCTGCTGAAGAAGCTGGAAAAGGGCAAGCGGGTCTTTGCCACCGAGGACGTGCCCGGCGCGGTGGCCGAGGGCATCCCCGTGGTCCGCCAGAACACCATCAAGGGCTGGGTGTCCATCATGCACGGCTGCAACAACTTCTGCACCTACTGCATCGTCCCCTATGTCCGGGGCCGTGAGCGGAGCCGTGAGCCGGAGGACATTCTGGCCGAAGTCCGGGAGCTGGCCGAGGCTGGCTACAAGGACATCACCCTCCTGGGCCAGAATGTGAACTCCTATGGCAAGGACCTGGGCGGGGGCATCGACTTTGCCTGGCTTCTGGAGCAGGTCAACGAAATTCCCGGTGACTTCCTCATCCGGTTCATGACCAGCCATCCCAAGGACGCCAGCGAGCGGCTCTTTGACGCCATGGCCAAGTGCGAGAAGGTGGCTCCCTGCCTCCATCTTCCCTTCCAGTCCGGCAGCAGCCGGGTCCTTCAGGCCATGAACCGCCGTTACACCAGAGAACACTATCTGGAGCTGGTCCGTCAGCTCCGTGCCCGTATCCCCAACGTGGTCCTCACCTCCGACGTCATCGTGGGCTTCCCCGGCGAGACCCAGGAGGAGTTTGAGGAGACCCTGAGCCTCATCGAAGAGGTCCGCTACGATGCCCTCTTCACCTTCATCTTCTCTCCCCGAAAGGGTACCCCCGCTGAAAAGCTGGAAGACCCCATGCCCAAGGAGCAGAAGAGCGCCAACTTCCAAAAACTGCTCCAGCGGCAGAACGAGATCTCCGGGGAGAAGCACCAGGAGTATGTGGGCAAGACCTACCGCTGCCTGGTGGATGGCGTGGGTGCCGACGGCAAACTCTCCGCCCGCACCGCCGGCGGCCGTCTGATCCACCTGGAGGGCGGCCAGGAGCTCATCGGCACCTGGCAGGAGGCCAAGATCACCGGCTCCTCCACCTGGGCATTGTTCGGCGAAATCGTGTGATAGAAAGAAGCCTTCTCCCTCTGGGAGAAGGTGCCCCGAAGGGGCGGATGAGGGCGTTTCAGCTGGACCCCTCATCAGTCACGGCGTTGCCGTGCCAGCTTCTCCCCAGGGAGAAGCCATGTGATATTCTACAGAAGTGAGGTTCCCATATGGCTGAACTCACCCCCATGAAAAGACAATACAACGAGATGAAGGCCCGGCACCCCGACTGCCTCCTCTTCTTCCGCCTGGGTGACTTTTACGAGATGTTCGACGAGGACGCGAAAACCGCCGCCGCCGAGCTGAACCTCACCCTCACCACCCGGGACCGGAACAAGCCCGAGGACCAGCGCACCCCCATGTGCGGTGTCCCCTACCACTCGGCCGAGGGTTACATCTCCCGGCTCATCGCCAAGGGCTACAAGGTGGCCATCTGCGAGCAGACCGAGGACCCCGCCCAGGCCAAGGGTTTGGTGGAGCGGGAGGTCATCCGTGTGGTCACCCCCGGCACCCTCATTGAGGAGAACATGCTGGAAGAGGGCAAGAACAACTTCCTGGCCGCTCTGTGGGCCGGGGAGGAAGGGGCCGGTCTGTCCTTCGGCGACGTGTCCACCGGCGAGGTCTTCCTCACCAGCTTCCCCTTTGAGGGCTGGCAGGACCATGCCGTCAATGAGCTGGCCCGGTTCTCCCCCCGGGAGACCATCCTCTCCCCCGGTGCCTGGGACCCTGCCGTCCTGGCCTTCCTCACGGGAAAGTCCGGCTGTCGGGTGGAGCAGGCCGACGAGACCCGCTTCGACCTGGAAGCCGCCCAGTCCCTGGCCGGTCATCAGTTCAAGAATGGGTTGGAGGAGCTCCCTGCCGATGCCTCCCCTGCTCTGCGGGCGGTGGGCGGTCTCATGGCCTACCTCTACGAGACCCAGAAGACCGACCTTTCTTACATGAACACCCTCCGGTACTACGCCTCCGGCCGCTTTATGGAGCTGGACCCGGTGGCCCGCCGGAATTTAGAACTCACCGAGACCCTCCGGGGCAAGGAGAAAAAGGGTTCTCTCCTGTGGGTCCTGGATAAAACCCGCACCGCCATGGGCGGCCGTCTCCTGCGGAACTGGCTGGAGCGCCCCCTCCTGGACCCCATCGCCATCACCCGTCGTCTGGACGGCGTGGCCTGGCTGGTGGACAACCCCGTGGAGCGGGGGGAGCTGACCCAGCTTCTCCGGGAGATCACCGACCTGGAACGTCTCATCTCCCGCATCGTCTACGGCTCTGCCGGTGCCCGTGACCTGGTTGCCCTGGCCGCCGGTCTCAGCCGCACCCCCTACCTGCAGAACCTTCTGCCCGAAAAGTCCCCTGCCCTGCTGGCCGGACTTCGTGCCCAGCTGGACGGCCTGCCCGCTCTGGTGGACCTCATCACCCAGGGCATCGTGGAGGAGCCTCCCTTCTCCGTCCGGGAGGGCGGCATCATCCGCCCCGGTTACCACGAAGAAGTGGATCAGCTCCGCCTGATCCTCACGGACACCAAGGGGATTATCGCCCAGCTGGAAGCCCGGGAGAAGGAAAAGACCGGCATCAAGTCCCTGAAAGTGGGCTTCAACAAAGTATTTGGCTATTACATCGAGGTGTCCAAGTCCTACTATGACCTGGTCCCCGAAGACTATATCCGCAAGCAGACCCTGGTAAACTGCGAACGCTTCATCACCCAGGAGCTGAAGGACATGGAGCACACCATCCTCTCCGCTCAGGACCGGATCGTGGCTCTGGAGTACCAGCTCTTCTGCCAGATCCGGGACCAGGCCGCCGCCCAGGCAGCAGAGGTCCAGACCCTGGCGGCTGCTGTGGCTCAGGTGGATGTGCTCACTGCCTTTGCCAACGTGGCGGCAGAGAACAACTACTGCATGCCCCGGGTGGATCTCTCCGACAAGCTGGAGATCTCCGAAGGCCGCCACCCGGTGGTGGAGAAGATGCGCCCCGATGCCTTCTTCGTCCCCAATGACACTTACATGGACGGCAGGGACAACCTGGCTGCCATCATCACCGGCCCCAACATGGCGGGTAAATCCACCTACATGCGTCAGGTGGCCCTCATGGTCCTTATGGCCCAGATGGGCTCCTTTGTCCCTGCCCGGTCTGCACGGATCGGCATCGTGGACCGGATCTTCACCCGCATCGGTGCTTCCGACGACCTGGCGGGGGGTCAGTCCACCTTCATGGTGGAGATGACCGAGGTGGCCGAACTCCTGAAGCACGCCACCGGCCGGAGCCTCCTCATCCTGGATGAGATCGGCCGTGGTACCTCTACTTACGATGGCATGTCCATCGCCCGTGCCGTTCTGGAATGGTGCGCCGACCCCAAGCGTCTGGGGGCCAAGACCCTCTTCGCCACCCACTACCATGAGCTGACGGTCCTGGAAGGCCAGCTGCCCGGGGTGAAGAACTTCAACATCGCCGCCCGGAAGAAGAAGGACGAGATCATCTTCCTGCGAAAGATCGTCCCCGGCGGGGCCGACCAGAGCTACGGCATTGAGGTGGCCAACCTGGCGGGAGTCCCGGCCAAGGTCATCCGCCGGGCCCGGGAGATTTTGAAGGAACTGGAAGCCGGGGAGCATGCCGCTCCCACCGCCCGACCCAGAGAGGACGAGGCGCAGGTCTCCCTGTCCGCCCTGGGAGAGCAGGAGGTCCTGCAGACCCTTCGCTCCACTGCCCTGGAGACCCTTACCCCTCTCCAGGCTATGAACCTGCTGTATGAATTGAAAGAAAAACTGTAAGGTTTGGTCATAGTTTGGCCATATCCTTACGGTATACTGAGAGGTGAATCCTGTGTCGAAAATTCAAGTATTAGATCCCCATGTAGCGGACCTCATCGCCGCTGGTGAGGTGGTGGAGCGTCCTGCCTCCGTGGTGAAGGAACTGGTGGAAAACGCCATCGACGCCGGGGCCACCTCTGTCACCGTAGAGATCCAGAAGGGCGGCATGTCCCTCATCCGGGTGGCCGACAACGGCAGCGGCATCCCCTGGGAGGACTGCGAGACCGCTTTTCTCCGGCATGCAACCTCTAAGCTTCGGACCTCCGACGACCTGTCCGCCATCGGCACCCTGGGCTTCCGTGGGGAAGCTCTGGCCGCCATCTCCGCCGTGTCCCGGGTGGAGCTGTTCACCCGCACCGCCCGGGAGGACCTGGGCACCTCCCTCACCATCGAGGGTGGTCTGGTCATGGCCAAGGACCAGGCGGGCTGTCCCCTGGGCACTACCCTGGTGGTCCGGGATCTCTTCTACAACACCCCCGCCCGCCTGAAGTTTATGAAGCGGGACGCCGCCGAAGGGGCCGCCGTCTTCGCCCTGGTCCAGAAGCTGGCCCTCTCCCACCCGGAGGTGGCTGTGAAGTTCATCCGGGATGGCAAGCAGGAGCTTCTCTCCCCCGGCGACGGCAAGCTGAAGTCGGCCATGTACGCCGTCTTTGGCCGGGACATCGCCCTGGGGTTCACCCCCGTTCAGAGTGAGGCCGAGGAGGTCACCGTGTCCGGTTTCGTCTCCCTGCCCGCCTGCTGCCGGGGCACCCGCAGCTACCAGCACTTTTTCGTGAACGGCAGACAGGTAAAGTCCCGTCTGCTGATGACCGCCCTGGAAAAGGCCTATGAGAACCAGAAGATGGTGGGCAAGTTCCCCGGCTGCGTCCTGCAGATCGAGATCAAGCCCTCCACCGTGGATGTGAACGTCCACCCAGCCAAGACCGAGGTGAAGTTCCTCTACGAGCGGAAGGTCTTTGACGGGGTCTATTACGCCGTCCTTTCCGCCCTCAAGGGAGAGGACCGCCACCCCAGCATGGACCTGACTGCCCCCAGGAAGGCACCCACTCCCCCGCCGGTCATGACTCCTGCCCCGGCCCCCAAGGCCCCGGCTGCTTCCGCAGGGGGATTCACCCGCATGACCGCCCAGGAGTTCCGGAAGAGCACTTCCCTCCGGGACAGCGGACGGCCCTCTGCGCCCTCGATTTTGCGGCCGGTGGAGAAGGAATACACCCCCACGTACACACCCCCTGCTGCCTTCAAACCGGACTTTTCCCCAAAATCCTCTGAGAAATCCACAGTTTTCCACGCAAATGTGGAAAAACCGGTGGAAATTGTTGAAAAACCCAAAGTGCCCGTGGTGGAGAAACCCCGTGCACCCCTGGATACACCCCCTGCCCCGCCTGTCCCTCAGCCCGAACCGGAGCAGATCAGGATGCCCGCGCCCCCTGTGGAGCCTGTCCGGGAGGACCCGGTTCCCCCGACTCCTCCTGTGGTGGAGGAAGCCCCCTGGCGGCTGGCCGGTGAGGTGCTGAACACCTACCTCATCGTGGAGCGTGGGGATGAGATTCTCCTCATCGACAAGCACGCCGCCCACGAGCGGCTGAACTTTGACCGGATGAAGGAGTCCGGCTACCAGCCCATGGCCCAGACCCTGCTGGCCCCCGTGGTCTTCACCCCCTCTCCCGAGGAGGGGGCCGTCCTCCTGGAGAACCTGGACCTGCTGGAGCGGTACGGCTTTGCCTGCGCTGACTTTGGCGGCGGCTCTCTGGCCGTCCGGGAGGTTCCTGACTATCTGGAGCCCGGTCAGGCCGAAGAGGCCCTGTGTGAGATCGCCTCTCAGCTTCTGCTGGGGGACCCCACCGACCCGGACAGCGCCCGGGATGCCGTCCTGCACACCATGGCCTGTAAGGCTGCGGTGAAGGGCGGCCAGAAGAACAGCCGGGAGGAACTGATGGTAGTGGCCCGTGCCGTGGTCACCGGCCAGGTGAAGTACTGTCCCCACGGCCGCCCGGTGGCCATCACCATGACAAAAGCCCAGCTGGAACGGCAGTTCAAGCGGGCGTAAAAGACCCAGAAAGGAGACTTCCCATGCCCCCCAAGATCGTTGTCATCTGTGGCCCCACTGCCACGGGAAAAACCAAATTAGGCGTCGCCCTGGCCAAGGCTCTGGGGGGTGAGGTGGTCTCCGCTGACTCCATGCAGATCTACCGGAACATGGCCATCGGCACGGCCTGTCCCTCCCCGGAGGAGATGGAGGGCATCCCTCACCACATGATGGCCATTGCCGACCCCGGCGACAATTACAGCGTGGCCCGGTATGTGGAGGAGGCCGCCGCCTGCGTAGATGACATCCTGGCCCGTGGAAAGGTCCCTATTCTGGTGGGGGGCACCGGCCAGTATATCGACTCCCTCTGCGCCGGCCGCACCTTCTCGGCCTTCCGGCCGGAAAGCGGTCAGCGGGAACGGCTCCAGAAGATCGCTGAAGAGGGGGGGCTTCCCGGCCTGTGGGAGGACCTGCAGAAAATCGACCCCGAGGCCGCCCAAAAGCTCCACCCCAACGACCAGCGCCGGATCATCCGTGCTCTGGAAATTTGGTACGAGACCGGAAAGACCATCACCCAGCACAACCGGGAGACCCAGGCCATCCCGCCCCGATACGAGGCTTTGACCATCACCCTGACCTACGAAGACCGGGCCCACCTCTACGCCCGGATCGACCAGCGGGTGGACGTGATGATGGAACTGGGCCTGGTGGAGGAAGTGAAGGCCCTGTTGGCCTCCGGCGTTCCCGCCCACTGCACCGCCATGCAGGCCATCGGCTACAAGGAGATGACCGAGGCCGTGGCCAATGGAGGGGATCTTTTGGCCGCTGCTGAGGAAGTGAAGCTCCGCTCCCGCCAATATGCCAAGCGTCAGCTCACCTGGTTCCGACGGAATCAGGAGGCGCATTGGATATATTTACCAAAAGAACCAGACTTTACATCCGTCCTCCGGGATTCGACAGAATTCCTCCGGGAGAAAGGATTAGGATAGACGCATCCCATAGAAAAAGGAGTGCGTCAACATGCAGACAGCAACCGCAGTACAAACCAGAAAACGTAACTTACAGGACTTATTACTCTCCAAGCTCCGCCGCAGCCGGATGGGGGCCACGGTCTTTTTGGTCAACGGCTTCCAGATCCGGGGGGAGATCCGTGGCTTTGACGCCTTTGTGGTGGTCATCTACAGCGATGGGAAACAGCAGATGGTGTACAAGCATGCCATTTCCACCATCGTGCCCGAGCGGCCCCTGAGCTGGGAGGAGGAGAGCTCCGACTGACAGGAAGGCATAGGTATGAAGTTTAAGGGATCCATATTTACAAAAATTGTGATACCGGTGGTCGTTGCGGCCATCGTGGTCTACCTGATCATCTCTGCCTGGGTGGGCCTGCGCAACTCCTACCCCACCACGGTGACCTACACCGACGTGATGGAGGAGAGCGTAGCTGCCGAGGGCTGGGTGGTCCGGTCCGAGCGGCCCGTCCCCGGTGCCGGTAACGGCCTGATCCAGCTCAGCCGCAACCAGGGCGAGCATGTGGCCAAGGGAGCTTCCATCGCCGTGGTCTACCAGGACGAGGAGTACGTGGACAACCAGGAGGAATACCTGCGCACCAAGTACGACCTGACCGCCCTCCAGTACGCCACCTGGACCGGCTCTCCCTCGGGCGCTGCCCTGGAGGACCTGATGCTGGACGCTATGGTGGGCCTGCGTACCTCGGCCTCCACCGGCAACTACTCCAACCTCCAGGAGGAGACCGAGACCTACCGCAAGCTCATCCTCCGCCGGGAGTATCTGGTGTCCAACGCTGCCGCAGCAGAGATGAATGCCTCGGCCGGTGAGCTCCACAACAAATATGTATCCCTTCAGAACTACCAGGACGGTGCCACCGACATCAAGGCGGCCGAAGCGGGGATGTTTTCCTCTCATCTGGACGGGTATGAGACCCTTCTGAACCCGGACTCTCTGGTGGGTATCTCCCCGGAAGGTCTGGCGGAGTTTTCTGAGCTGGTCCCTCTGGACAACAGCAATACCCTGGGCAAGCTGGTCACCAACCCTGTGTGGTACTATGCCGTCACCGTTCCCGGTGATGCGGCGGACCAGATGGACCCGGGAGATACCGTAGGCGTTTACTTCAACGCCCTCTCCAAGACCCTGGAAATGGAGGTGGAGACCGTCAGCGAGACCCACAGAGGGCAGGCGGTGGTCACCCTCCGTTCCAGCCGTGACGAGCATGAAGCGGGAGAGCTCCGGCAGGAGAGCTGCCGCCTGATCTTCCAGAGCGACGAGGGCCTGCTCATTCCCAAGGAGGCCCTCCGGGTCTATGAGGATGAGATCGGCGTTTTTGTGGTCAACGGATACAACGCCTGGTTCCGGCCGGTGGAGATCGTGGCAGAGAACGACGTCTGCTACCTGGTCAAGCCCGACCCGACCGATGAACTTGATGAGAGAATCCTTCGGACCGGTGACGAGGTCATCCTCGCTGCCGCCGAACTACATGATGGAAAGGTGGTAAAATAACTATGCCTGAAACCAAGAGCTATGAAGTCATCGCCGAAAACGTGGCGGCGGTGAAGGAAAACATGCGCCAGGCCGCCCTGGCTGCAGGAAGAAACCCCGAGGAGATCACCCTGGTGGCCGCCACCAAGGTCCAGACCTCCGAGACCATCCGCAATGCCATCAAGGCGGGTATCACCGTCTGCGGCGAGAACCGTGTCCAGGAGCTGGTGGCCCACCTGGAGGACAATGCCTATGAGGGGGCCAAGGTCCACTTCATTGGCCACCTCCAGACCAATAAGGTCAAGTTCGTGGTGGGCAAGGTGGACATGATCGAGTCCATCGACTCTGTCCGCCTGATGGACGCCGTGGAAAAGCAGGCCGCCAAGGTGGACGTGGTCCAGGACATTCTGCTGGAAGTGAACATCGGTGATGAAGAGAGCAAGGGCGGCGCAGCCATCGACGAAGTGATGGCCCTGGCCACCCACGCCATGGAGTGCCCCCACCTGAGACTGCGGGGCATCATGTGCATCCCCCCTGCCGCCTCCACTGATGAAGAAAATCGTGGGTTTTTCAAAGAAACTTATCAGCTTTTTGTTGACATGAAGGAGAAATTAGGGGATAATAACCCTAATATAGACTGCATTTCCATGGGTATGAGCGGGGACTATCCTCTCGCTATCGAGGGGGGTTCTACCATGGTGCGTGTGGGCACGGCTCTGTTCGGCGCCCGTCCGCCCTGGAAGCCTCAGGGTTGAGGCTTTTCCGCCATGCCGTTTTTTCACTAATTTTAGGGGGTTACCAACACCATGGGATTCTTAGATGAACTCAAGCGCCTCACTCATCCCTACGAAGATGAGATGGAAGACGATTACGACGAAGAGGAAGAACTGTACGACGAGGACGACGCAGCCGATATGGCTCCCCCTCCTCCTGCCCGTGAGGAGCCCGTCCGCCGCCGCGAACGTGAGTATCAGGAGCCTCCCCGCCAGCAGGCCCCCCAGGGCAATCCCGGCGGTAAGGTCGTGAACATCCACGCAACCACCCAGATCCAGGTGGTCCTGGTCAAGCCCAAGCGCTATGACAACGCCGCCGAGATCGCCAACCACCTGCGTGACAAGCGCACCGTGGTGCTGAACCTGGAAGAGACCGATGAAAACGTGGCACGCCGCCTGCTGGACTTCCTGTCCGGCGTGGCCTATGCCCAGGAGGGTGAGATCAAGAAGGTGGCCAAGCAGACCTTCCTGGTGACTCCCTACAACGTCCGCTTCGAAGGCGACCTGCTGGACGAGCTGGAGAACGGTAAGATCTTCTTCTAAGGTCTTGCCCTGAAAAAGAAACCAACGGGCGGGGAAACCGCCCCCACCATACACCAAATGGGATAGGAGTGATTAGAGTATGATGACCCCTCAGGAAGCGGAAGCTCATGTGTTCCCGAAAGCATCCTTCGGCGGATATAATATGCTCCAGGTGGATACCTTCCTGGACAGCCTCATTGAGGATTACCGCACTTTGTATCAGGAGAATGTCTCCCTGAAGAACAAGATGAAGGTCCTGGTGGACAAGGTAGAGGAATACCGCGCCACCGAGGACGCCATGCGCCGTGCCCTGCACTCCGCCCAGAAGATGGCAGAGGAAATGGTCCGGGAAGGCGAGGCCAAGAAGCAGGCCGCCATTGAAGAGGCCGTGGCAGAGGTCAAGCGCCAGAGCGAGGAGACCCGTGCCGCCATGGCTCAGGAGGAGGCTCTGGTCCAGGCTCAGCTGGACGGCGTGAAGACCGCCCTGGCCAACGAGCAGACCCGTCTGGACGCTGCCAAGGCATCCACCGCTGCCTACATCGCCCAGCTCAAGGCGCTGTATACCAACGAACTGAAGTACATCGGCAGCCTGTCCGAGCTCACTGCAGAGCAGGCCGCCCAGCCCGAGGCTCCCGCTGAGGAAGCCCCTGCTTCCGCCCCGGCCGAAGAGGCCCAGGTGGAGGTCGCCCAGGAGGAAGAGGCCGCTGAGGTCCCCGTCCTGGAACCCGTGGGTGAGACCCGTGTCTTTGACCAGGTTCCCTTCACCCAGGATGAAGAGTAAAAATTACCGCAGCAACACGCTGAAAAGCGGAACCTGACCGGCAAAACGGGCAGGTTCCCTTGCTGTTTTACAGAGAGGAATGAAAGACAATGGCTCAGGATTACAATGCAACCATCAACCTGCCGAAGACGGACTTCCCCATGCGTGCCGGTCTGCCCAACCGCGAGCCCGGTATGCTGGAAGGCTGGAAGAAGATCGACGTGTACGGCGAACTGCTGAAGAAGAACCAGGGTAAGCCCCGCTTCTGCCTCCACGACGGCCCTCCCTTCTCCAACGGCTACATTCACATGGGTCACGCCCTGAACAAGACCCTGAAGGACTTCATCGTCCGCTCCCATGCCATGATGGGTTACTACACCCCCTATGTTCCCGGCTGGGATAACCACGGTCTGCCCATCGAGCGTGCCATCGAGAACTCCAAGAAGAAGATCAAGAAGGACATGTCCATCCCCGAGTTCCGCAAGGCCTGCGAGGACTTTGCAGAGGATTTCATCCAGAAGCAGATGGACGGCTTCAAGCGCCTGGGCGTCGTGGGCGACTGGGAGAACCCCTACCGCACCATGGACAAGCACTTCGAGGCTCAGGAAGT
>JAFZEB010000085.1 GCA_017560855.1 Ruminiclostridium sp. | reverse complement strand
GTGTGGCAGCCAAGATGTTCGGTGCCCTGTATGATGCTGACATCAACATCCATATGATCTCCACCAGTGAGATCAAGGTCTCTGTCCTGCTGGACGAGATCAATGGCAACGCAGCCGTTCAGGCCATCCACGATAAGTTCTTCGAGGATTGAGATTATAAATAATAGCAGGGGAGTCGGACGCAGTTCCGACTCCATTCTTTATGGAAGGGGTTAGGCGAATTGCCTAATTTGGTCCCTTTTGAAAGTAAATTTTTTACCTGATTTGTGATGGTCCTGTCTTGTAATTTGGAGAATCCTTTGTTATAATACCACCGTAGTGTAATGGATGGGTGTACTATGTACATCTTTCCACGAAACGTCTGCCACCGGGCACCCACCCGGTCTGGCGTTTAGGTGATGAAATTCTGCGCTGCGGAAAAGAAGGCAGAGGGGACGGGGCTCGCCTCCAAAGCTGACCGAACCAAAGCAAGGAAGAACATCATCAGAAATAAAACAAATCAAAATTATAGGGGGAAATCAGAAATGAACATACTTGTTTGTATCAAGCAAGTGCCGGACACGACCATTATTAAGATCGATCCTGTCACCAACACCCTGATGCGTGATGGCGTTCCCGCCATCGTCAATCCTTTCGATGCTTACGCAGTTGAGGCTGCAGCTCGCATCAAGGACAAGTACAAGGACACCAAGATCTACGTTCTGTCCATGGGTCCTCAGCAGGCACTGGCAGCTCTGAAGGAGTGCCTGTCTGTCGGCGGCGACAAGGCATACCTGGTCTCTGACCGCGCTTGCGGCGGTTCCGACACCCTGGCAACCGGCTACATCCTGGCTAACACCATCAAGAAGATCGAAGAGATGGAAGGCTTCAAGTTCGATATGCTGATGTTCGGTAAGCAGGCTATCGACGGCGATACCGCTCAGGTTGGTCCTCAGGTTGCTGAGTACCTGGATTATCCCCAGGTCACCTTCGGCTGGGAAGTCTTCCCCACCGAGGATGGCAAGGGCGTCCGCGTGAAGAAGGAACTGGAAGACGGTTTCGAGGTCCTGGAGATGGCTTGCCCCTGCGCAGTCACCATGACCAAGCCCGACTACGAGCCCCGCTTCCCCACCATTAAGTCCAAGATGGCTGCTAACAAGGCAGTTATCCCCGTCCTGTCCGCAGCTGACGTCGAGCTGGACGTCGAGCAGGCTGGCCTGAAGGGTTCTCCCACCAAGGTTAAGAAGAGCTTCACTCCTCCCCGTAAGGAAGGCGGCCTGAAGATCAAGGAAGAGACTCCCGAAGAGTCCGCAAAGAAGCTGTACGACCTGCTCAAGGACAAGGGCATCATCTAATAGAGGGGAGGAAGAACTACAATGTTACAGACTAGCTACGAAGCAAAGACTAAGGACCTGTGGGTCTTTATCGAAACCAAGAATGGTAAGGCAAGAAACGTTGGCCTGGAGCTGCTGAACCCCGGCCGCCGTCTGGCTGCTATCCAGGGCGGTAAGGCTGTTGCTCTGGTCATCGGCCACAACTGCGAAGAGGCTGTTAAGGAAGCTATCGCTTACGGCGCAGACAAGGTCCTGCTGATCGACAACGAAGTTTACGATCACTACAGCACCGACGCTTACACCGCAGCAATCTGCCACGCTGTCGAGAACGACTGCCCCACCTCCATCCTGATGGGCGCATCTCCTCTGGGCCGTGACCTGGGTCCCCGTGTTGCAGGCCGCCTGCGCACCGGTCTGACCGCAGACTGCACCTCTCTGGACATCGACGAAGCATCCGGCAAGGTTGCTTGGACCCGTCCCGCATTCGGTGGTAACCTGATGGCTACCATCCTGTGCCCCTTCACCTTCCCCCAGATCGGTACCTGCCGTCCCGGCGTTAACAAGAAGCTGGAGCCCGATTACAGCCGCACCGCTGAGATCGAGAAGATCGACTTCGTGTTCCCCGCAGAGCAGATCCGCATCAAGCTGATCGAGACCATCCAGGAAGAAGGCGAGAAGGTCGACCTGGAAGGCGCTGAGATCATCGTCTCCGGCGGTCGTGGCCTGGGCGGCCCCGAGGGCTTCGAGACCACCATCAAGCCTCTGGCAGACGCTCTGGGCGGCGTCGTGGGCTCCTCCCGTGCAGCTGTTGACGCTGGCTGGATCCCCCACTCCCACCAGGTCGGTCAGACCGGTAAGACCGTTGGCCCCAAGCTGTACGTCGCTTGCGGCATCTCCGGCGCTATCCAGCACCTGGCTGGTATGTCCGGCTCCGACTTCATCGTCTGCATCAACAAGGACGTTGAGGCTCCCATCTTCGGCGTGGCTGACCTGGGCGTTGTCGGCAACCTGTACGACGTCGTTCCTGCTCTGACCAAGCTGGTTCTGGCTGACAAGGACTAATTCCTAGTCGCTATTTAATTAATTTTATTAATTAAGCCATTGTACTGCCCCGCCTTCGGGCGGGGCAGTGTTCCAATGGAAAAAGAAAGGAAAAACTACCCATGGATTTCAAGTTTAACGAGATCGAGCAGGAAATCATTGACCTGATGCATGATTTCTGCATCAAGGAAGTCAAGCCCATCGCTGCTGAGCTGGACGAGAAGGAAGAGTTCACCATGAACGCCCGCGAGAAGCTGGCTGAAATGGGCATGCTGGGCACCTACATCCCCGAGGAGTACGGCGGCGCTGGTCTGTCCTACCTGACCTACATCGCTTGCTGCGAGGAGCTGGCTAAGTACTGCGCTTCCACCTCCATCATGTTCTCCGTCCACGGTTCTCTGTGCTCCTGGCCCATCCTGGAGTTCGGTACCGAGGAGCAGAAGCAGAAGTACCTGGTTCCCCTGGCACAGGGCGAGAAGCTGGGCGCTATGGGTCTGACCGAGCCCGGTGCTGGTACCGACGCTGCTGGCGTTCGCACCACCGCTGAGCTGAAGGGTGACAAGTACATCCTGAACGGCACCAAGATCTTCATCACCAACGGCTACTATGCTGACACCTACGTCATCTTCGCTCGTACCAACCCCGATCTGAGCCTGGGCCACAAGGGCCTGTCCGCCTTCATCGTTGAGAAGGGCTTCAAGGGCTTCTCCTTCGGCACCAAGGAAAAGAAGATGGGTATCCGTGCTTCCGCTACCTACGAGCTGGTCTTCGATGACTGCGAGGTCCCCGCAGAGAACCTGCTGGGCAAGGAAGGCGAGGGCTTCAAGATCGCTATGCAGCTGCTGGACGGCGGCCGTATCGGCGTCGGCGCTCAGGCTCTGGGTATCGCTCAGGGCGCTATCGACGAGTGCATCCCCTACCTGAAGGCTCGTAAGCAGTTCGGCAAGCCCCTGTCCGCATTCCAGAACACCCAGTTCGAGCTGGCTGACATGCAGACCAAGGTTGACGCTTCCCGTCTGCTGCTGTACCGTGCAGCTGAGGCTAAGGCAGCTCACGAGCCCTACGCTCACCTGGCTGCTATGGGCAAGCTGTTCGCTTCCGAAGTTGCTTCCGACGTTACCCGTCGCGTTGTCCAGCTGGTCGGCGGCTGCGGTTACACCCGTGAGTATCCCTTCGAGCGCTTCATGCGTGACGCTAAGATCACCGAGATCTACGAGGGTACTTCCGAGGTTCAGAAGATGGTTATCTCCGGCTGGATGCTGAAGTAATTCTGTCTCTATCTCGCTTTTATGAAATTCAAGAAGGCTCAGCGGCTTGCCGCTGGGCCTTCTCTTTTCAAAGGATGATGAATCATGTACATTGATACCACTCTGTATACCGGCCGCCCTGCGGACACCTCTGGCCGCCTGGAGAAGGAAGTGGCCTGCTATGATCTGTTGGATTCTCTTCAGATTCCATATGAGCGTGTGGACCATGATGCGGCCGATACCATTCCTGCCTGCGAAGAGGTGGAGAAGTATCTGGGCACCAAGATCTGCAAAAATCTGGTTCTGTGCAACCGCCAGAAGACCGATTTCTATCTGCTGCTGATGGACGGCGAAAAGCCCTTCCGCACCAAGGATCTTTCCAAGCAGATCGGTTCCTCCCGACTGTCCTTCGCCACCCCTGAGGATATGGAGAAGCACCTGGGGGTCACCCCCGGCTCCGCCACCGTTCTGGCCATGATGAACGACAAGGAGCATGCTGTGAAGCTGATCCTGGACAAGTCCGTGGCTGAGTCCCAGCGGTTTGGATGCCACCCCTGCATGAACACCTCCACTCTGGCTCTGTCCATGGTGGATATTCGCACCAAGTTCCTCCCTCATCTGGGTGTGGAGCCTATGCTGGTGGACCTGCCCGATGTGCGGGAACAGGCAGAATGAAACAACGAGTGAACCCATGTTGCCGGAATGGAACCGGCAATATGGGTTTTCTTGTTGGAAAAAGATCGAGACCGGTGGAATTGTTCCTCCATCTGTGATATAATATTTTACCAAAAACCGTGGAAGGGGGGACCTTCGTGCAGATCAAAGGAGGGGCCCTTGCCTTCACCTGGATCGGTTGTTTCCTGGGTGCCGGATTTGTTTCCGGACAGGAGATCAGCCAGTTTTTCAATCATTTTGGCCTGGCGGGCTTATTTGGTCAGGTGCTGGCCATCTGCCTGCTGTCTTTGCTGTGTGGAGTGATCTTCCGCTTTTCCCAGAAGACAGGCATGGACCAGGTCCATCAGGTGGCAGTTCCGGTGGAGAGCGCTTTCCTGCGGGGGCTGGCCTGTGTTGTTTCTGTTACCTACATGTACAGCATTTATATCGTCATGTGTTCTGGAGCTGGTACCATGCTGGAACAGGTCACCGGCAGTCAGGGACTGCGTCTCGGGGGCAGTGCTGTGTTCTGCGCAGCCGTCACCCTGGTTGCCATCCGTGGAATGGGTGGTGCGGTTCGTGTCTTTTCCAGGATCATGCCCGTCCTTGTGACTCTGTCTCTCCTGGTTGTTACCTGTGCGCTGGTGACCTACGGCGGGGAAGGGCTGAGTTTCCAGCCTGCCAACACCCGGAATCCTCTGGTGAACCAGTGGCTGGTGGCGGCGCTGACCTTTGTGTCCTATAATTTCCTTTCCGGTTTGGGGACCCTATCTTCCCTGGGGACCATGGTTCGGTCCAAACGGGATATCAGCATAGGGGTGTTCCTGGGTGGTGTGGCGTTGCTGGTGGTTTCCCTTGGGATCCACTGCGCCATGGCCTCTCTGCCTGTGTGCATGGAGGCAGAGCTTCCCATGCTCTACCTGGCAGGTGCCGTGAATCCAGCCTTTCAGGGTCTGTATGCAGTAGTGATCCTTCTGGGCATGTTTGGGGCCTCCATGTCGGTCTTTGTACCCGTACCCCAGTATTTGCTTCGGTTTTCCAGGTTCCGACGTTATCCGGTTTTGGTTCCGGTAATCCTCAGTACATTGGCCTTTGTGCTCAGTCAAGTCGGATTCAGTAACCTGATCGGTACCCTTTATCCCGTTTACGGTTTTGTTGGCTTTGCCTATATTGCAGGCATTTTAATCCATGCCTGGATGATTCATAGAAAAAACATGACAGGAGGAGACCATGGTACGAATCAGTAATTTGATCCTGCCTCCCGATGGTGACCCCAGCCTGCTGAAGAAGCGGGCGGCCAAAGCCTTGGGAGTTCCCGTGGGAAAGATCCACCAGTGTACCCCGGTGCGTCAGTCCATTGACGCTCGAAAGAAGTCCAACGTTCACTATGTGATGACGGTGGATGTTTCTGTTTCCAATGAGGAGGAAGTGGTTCGCCGCGCCCGGAGCAAGAACGTGGTCCTGCAGCCGGAGGCTGCCCCTTACCGGTTCCCCCAAGTGACCCGAACTTCCCGGACCCGTCCCGTGGTGGTGGGCAGCGGCCCTGCCGGTCTTCTGGCCGCTCTTTGTCTGGCCCGTGCCGGTCTGGCCCCCATTCTTCTGGAGCGTGGTCAGGCCCTGGAGCAGCGTGTCAAGGATGTGGAGGCCTTCTGGAAGGGCGGTGACCTGGATCCCGAGTCCAACGTCCAGTTTGGTGAGGGCGGCGCAGGCACCTTTTCCGACGGCAAGCTCACCACCGGCACCCACGATCCCCGTATTGCCCACGTGATGCGTACCTTTGTGGGAGCCGGAGCCCCAGAGGATATTCTCTGGCAGCACAAGCCCCATGTGGGCACCGACCTTCTCCGTCATGTAGTGAAGAACATCCGGGAGGAGATCAAGGCCGCTGGGGGAGAGGTCCGCTTTGGGCATCGTCTGGAGGGGATCACCACCCTGGGGGATCAGCTCACTGAGATCACCGTGGATGACGGCGGCAGCACCTACACCATGGCCTGTGACGCCCTTGTCCTGGC
>JAFZEB010000084.1 GCA_017560855.1 Ruminiclostridium sp. | reverse complement strand
GTGTCCCGGCGGTCGGGCCCGAATGGAAAAGCTCCTGAACTTATTAAAGTATGACCGGGTGGACCCCACCCCCCTCATCACCCACCGTTTCCAGGGTCTGGACCAGGTGGAGACCGCCTTCCGCCTCATGGCGGCCAAGCCCCCGGAACTGGTGAAGACCATTGTGACCCTGTGACTCTATTAAGATAAAGGAAGAGATATCATGGAAAGTTTATTTCGCTGCCCCATTTGTCAGGGGCCTTTAGACCGGGAGGACAACCGTTACCTCTGCCCCAAGGGCCACAGCTTTGACCGTTCGGCCGCCGGATATGTCCACCTGCTGCCCCCCAATAAGATGCACTCCAAGGACCCCGGGGACGACAAGGGCATGGCCACCGCCCGGAACCGGTTCCTGTCTGCCGACCACTACCGCCCTTTGTGTGACGCTCTGTCCGACCTGGCGGTGAAGTACGCCCCGGAGGCCGTGTCCATCCTGGACTCCGGCTGCGGCGAGGGCTACTACAGCGCCGCCATTTTTAAGGCCCTGGTCCAGGCAGGAAAGGACGTGAAGATGGCCGGTATGGACCTGTCCAAGCACGCTCTCAAGCGGGCGGCCAAGCGGGAAAAGGCGGCAGAGTTTGCCGTGGCCTCGGTGTACGACATCCCCGTGGCCGACCAGAGCGCCCACATCATCCTCAACTGTTTCTCCCCCCTGGCTCTGGAGGAGTTCCAGCGCATTTTGAAACCCGGCGGGGTCTACTTCTATGTGGTCCCCGGGGAAAAGCACCTGTGGGAGCTGAAGGAAGTCCTGTACGAAAACCCCTACCCCAACACGGAAAAGCTCACCCCCTACGAGGGCTTCACCTATCTGGAGGTCCAGTCTGTGGACGGCACCATCCATCTGCCTGACCAGCAGACCATCTCTGACCTGTTCCAGATGACCCCTTACTTCTGGAAGACTCCCAAGAGCGGCACCGAAAAGCTGGCCGCCCTGGACACCCTGGACACCACCATCTCCTTCCGCATCCACGTGTTCCGAAAGGACTGAGCCATGCCAAAGACCATCTTTTTTGACCTGGACGGGACCTTGACCGATTCCGGCCCGGGTATCATGAACTGTGCCAGCCTCATGCTGGACCACTACAACTTCCCCTACGATGAGGCCCTTCTGCGGACCTTCATCGGCCCGCCCCTGCGAGTGCGGCTGGAACAGCTGGGGTTCTCCCCGGAGGACGCCGCCCAGGCCACCAAGATTTTCCGTGGCCAGTACGAGGTCACGGGAAAGTTTGAGAACGCCCCTTACCCCGGCATGATCGATCTGCTGAAAACCCTGAAGGCCCAGGGCCATCGGCTTTTCGTGGCCACCTCCAAGCCGGAGGTCACTGCCCGGGAGGTCCTGGACCACTTCGGCATGACCCAGTATTTCGAGGAGATCTGCGGGGCTGACCTGGAAAAGGGCCGGGACACCAAGGACCAGGTCATCACCTATCTGAAAGAGAAGGCGGGGACTCTGGAAAACGTGGTCATGGTGGGAGACACCGACTACGACGTGCTGGGGGCCAAGGCCCACGGCATCCCCACCATCGGGGTCACCTGGGGCTACGGAGACCCGGACTCCATGACCGCCTGCGGGGCCATCGCCATTGCCAACACCATGGCGAAGCTGTATGGGCTGCTGAGAGACTAACACAAAAACCTCGTAGAGTTTCGCCTCCGCAGAGGCGAAATTAAGTTCGATATGTTTTCCGGCGCGACATGTCCGTGCCGGAAAACTCTTCTCGGCCTGCCAGTGTGCCCAACGGGCGCGCGCAGCAGGACGCAAACTCACAAAAAAGACAGCGCGCACCTTCGGTGCATGCTGTCTTTTTTTCGCTCTTTTACATTTCTCGTCTGCCCTCCAGGGCACGCATCAACGTTGCATCGTCAGCATACTCCAGATGGCCGCCCACGGGGACGCCGTAGGCCAGACGAGTGACCTTCACCCCGAAGGGCTTGAGCATCCGGGACAGATACATGGCCGTGGCCTCGCCCTCGGTGTCGGGGTTGGTGGCCATGATGATCTCCTGAACCTCACCCTGGGCCACACGCTCCAGGAGGGACTTGATGTGCAGGTCGTCGGGGCCCACCCCGTTCATGGGGGAGAGAACACCGTGGAGGACATGGTACTTGCCCCGGTACTCCCGGGCCCGCTCGATGGCGATGACGTCCTTGGGGTCTGCCACCACGCAGACCAGGCCATCCTCCCGCTTCTCACTGGCGCAGATGGGACACAGGCCGTCTCCCTCGGTGAGGTTCTGGCAGACGGGACAGAGGGCGATGGACTCCTTGGCGTGGAGGACCGCCCGGGCGAAGGTCTCCACCTCATGCTCCGGCAGGGACAGGACGAAGAAGGCCAGCCGCTGGGCGGTCTTCTTGCCGATGCCGGGCAGGCGGGCGAACTGCTCCACCAGTTTTTCTAAGGCCGGGGGAAAATGCTCCATCATTCACCTCGGAGGGTCTTGATTGCCTCAGCGGGGTCTGCGGCACCGTAAACGGCGCTGCCGGCCACCAGCACGTCGGCACCGGCCTGGATGCACAGGGGTGCAGTCTTGGGGTCCACACCGCCGTCCACTTCCAGGTGGCAGTTGGGGTTGAACTCCTCAATGTACTTGCGGATGGCTGCGATCTTGGGCAGCTGGTCCTCCATGAACTTCTGGCCGCCAAAACCGGGCTCCACAGTCATCACCAGGATCAGGTCCACATCCTTAATATAGGGCAGGACGGCCTCTGCAGAGGTGATGGGGCGCAGGACGATGCCCTTCTTCACGCCCTTCTTACCCATGGCGTCCAGAGCGGCCCGGATGCCGGGGGGCATGTCGGACTCCAGATGGATGGACAGCAGGTCAGCGCCGGCATCGGCGAAGGCGTCGATGTAGCGGACAGGCTTTTCGATCATCAGATGGACATCCAGGAACATATCGGTGGCCTTGCGCAGGGACTTGACCACGGGAACACCGATGGAGATGTTGGAAACGAACATGCCGTCCATCACGTCCACGTGGAGCCAGTCGGCAGTGGACACACGCTGGACGTCACGGCCCAGGTTGGCAAAGTCGGCAGAGAGAATGGAAGGTGCAATTTTGATCACGAACAATCATTCCTTTCTACGAAATCAGCCGGCAGTCCTGACGAAACCTGCCGGGAAAGCAAACACATATACAGGGGCGGGCGCATAGGATACCCCAAGCGGCGGCGGGGGCACTTCCCCGCCCAGGAGCGCCGGGACCGTCGAGGGTCTCCCCTCTTCCCCGGATCGGCCCCCTCGGCGACGACCCGGTCAGCCCGCCGCATGGAGATAGACTTTTGGCCGGGGCCTGCCGGGAACGGTCGGCCCTGTCCAAAAGAAGACAAAACTCGGTAGTAATCCTATTTTATCTGTCTTTTTCCTCCCTGTCAATGGCAAGGAGACCTTGACATGGAATGTTTAGAACGGTAAAATACTATAATGTATATGTGTCTCTATATTTTGCAATTTTACGGAAAGGACGGTGTGCCCATGGCGAAATACAAAAAGCGCTCTGTCGCCCCCATTTACGCCATCGCCCTGGTCTGGGTGATCTTCACCCTGGTGCATCCTCTGTACCGGGTCTCCGACTATGTGTCGGTCATCCTCCTGTCAGGCCTGGCCTTTGTTGTGGCCAAGGGCATCCGACCCACCGTGGAATATGACCTGCCCGAACCGGAAGGGGAAATGGCTCCCCAGGAGGACTCCCCTGAGGAGGCCCCCGCCGAGGAGCCGACGGAAGAGACCCCGACCGAAGGAGAGGACCTGCCCGAACCGGAAGCCCGTTCGGAAGAGGACACGCCTGATCCTGAACCCTGACACTGACCCCGGGCCTGCGGGCCCATGGAGGTTTCTATGAATTTTTTTAAGAAAACATCCGTTGCTGTGGTCGTTGCCCTGCTGGTGGTGGCCCTGTGCTGCGTATGGGGCTATGCCCGGGTGAACAACCTGGACCCCGCCGCAGGCACCCACTACGAACCGGACCGCAGCTCCGGCGAAAGCAACCTGAACTATTATCTGACCTGGATTTCTGACCGTGCCCGGCTCTTCTCTGCAGACACGGTGGACGCCATCGCCCGGGAAAACCTGACCCTGGACAACACCTACGGCAGTCTGGTGGCTGTGAAAACGGTCTCCTACTTAAACGGCCGGGACATCCAGAGCTACGCCGAAGAGACCGCCCTGGACATCGGGCTGGACAAGCGGGATATGCTCCTCTTCCTGGACTCCAACTCGGAAAGCTGGTACGTCACCTACGGCGCCGACCTGGTGACCTATGTAGAGTCCAGCGGAGAGCTGCCCAACCTCTTCCGGCGGCATCTGAACAACGCCTTCTGGGAAGAGGACAACACCGACAAAGCCATGCTGGCCCTGTTCAGCGACCTGGACGACTGGTACGAAGAAAACATCCCGCCTCTGGAGAAGAACTCCACCGGATTCCTGCCTTCGGGCAGCAAGGTCCAGGCCGTTTCTCTGGGCTCCGTTCTCTCCGGCATCCTCTTTACCCTTCTGGCCAACCTGTGGTGGATCGCCCTGGCCCTCATCGCTCTGAATATTGTAGACCGGATCCGCTTCGACCAGTTCTACGAGAAAATGACGGCCGAGGATGGCACCGAAGCCCGTTTCCACCCCTTCCTCTTCTGGCACCGCCCCGGTTCCAACTGGTATGAGGACCGAATGGAGGAAGCTCTGGCAGAGGACGACGAAGAGGAGGACGAGGAAGACCACTTGGATCCCCCCGGCGGCAGTTCCGACCTGCAGGACGAGGCTGAACCCCCTGCCGACGAAGCCCCTCCCGAAACCCGCAGCCTGCCCGCCCAGGTCTGGGATCTTTGCCAGACCCTGGTGGACCTGGTCTGCACCCCCTTCCGCAAACACTAAGAAATCAAAACCGGCGCTCCTGAAGGAGCGCCGGTTTTTTAGTCTTCAGTTTCCTCCGTGGAAGACTCTTCTTCCTCAGGCTGTTCGGGTTCGGGAGGCAGTTCCCCCTTGATGCCCACGCAGCGGTTGATCTTGGTGCCCATGTTGTGGAACTTCTCCTCGTAGTCGGTCATGATGCCGCAGATGCCGTTGGCGTGGAGGTCGCGGGTGACCTCCTCCAGGTCGTAGCCGGCAGCGGGGAACTCCAGCACGGAGAACTCGAAGAGAGGAGAATTATCGGTCTTGAAGTGGATCTGGCCCTTCTCCTTCAGCACTTCCCGGTAGAGCTTCAGGAAGTTCCGGTGGGTCAGGCGGCGCTTGGCGTGGCGCTTGGGAGGCCAGGGATCACAGAAGTTCACGTAGATCAGGTCCACTTCCTCAGGGGCGAAGAACTCGGGCAGCAGAGCGGCGTCTGCATCAATGTAGAACACGTTGGTCAGGCCCATGTCCCTGGCCTTCTCCATGGCCATGACCATGGCGTCGGGGACACGTTCCACCGCCACGAAGAGGATGTCGGGGTTCTTGGCGGCGGTCTGGCAGGTGAAACGGCCCTTGCCGCAGCCCAGCTCCAGGCGAAGCTCCTTGGCCTCAGGCATCAGGGAACGCCAGTTGCCCCGGAGGGCCTTGGGGTCCTTGATCTGCCAGGCGGCGCAGTTTTCCATACGGGGACCTAAATTTTTCTTTCTTCTCATGCGCATGGCGGTGGTTCCTCCTCATATGAACGGCAATCTGCCGATGTCATCTTTGTTTGCTTCATTGTACCATAAAAAGGACTCTTTGTCAGCGGGTTTCTCCCGATTTTCTGTCATAGATTCCCAACTGGCTCTTGTGAAAGAACCGAAAACACGATATGATAATAAGATAAGATGCGCCGGGAAGGAGGATGGCTATGGGAACCCACGACGGCCACCGGGGCCGCATGAAAAAAGAATTTTTGCAGGGCGGTCTCACCGCCTTCTCCGACGTCCGGGCCCTGGAGCTTCTGCTGTTCTACTCCCGCATGCAGGGAGATGTGAACCCCACCGCCCATGCCCTGCTGGATACCTTCGGCTCCCTGGCCGGGGTGCTGGACGCCGACCCGGAGCAGCTGCTCACCGTGCCCGGCGTGGGGGAAAATACCGCTGTCCTCCTGAAACTGGTCCCCGCTCTGGCCGCCAAGTATCTGGCCTCCCGGACCAGCCCGGACACCATCCTCCGGTCCACCCGGGACCTTTACGAGATCTTCTCCCCCTGCTTCTTTGGGGCCAGAAACGAGATGTCCTTCCTGGCCTGCTTTGACAGCAAGCTCAAGCTTTTGGGTGTCCGAAAACTCAGTGAGGGCACACCCATGGGCACAGACATCGGCGTTCGTCAGATCGCCTCTGCCGCCCTGGCCCTCAACGCCACCGCTGTGGTCCTGGCCCACAACCACCCCAGCGGTCTGGCCTCCCCCTCTGACGAGGATATCTCCACCACCCGCTATGTCCACGACGTCCTGCGAAAGCTGGACATCACCCTCTACGACCACGTGATCCTGGCCGATGACGACATGGTCTCTCTCCGGGACAGCGGCTATTTCCTGGCATTCTACTAAACCGAGGCATATCCCTATGATCCACTTTCTCAAAGGCATCGTGGCCGGCATCGGCGGCGTGTCACCGGGCTTGAGCGGCAGCGTCCTGCTCATTCTGCTGGGTCTTTACCACCAGACCCTGGAGGCCCTGGGCACCCTGCTGACCCGGTTCAAATCCAATCTCCGTTTCCTCCTGCCCATCGTCCTGGGCATGGTCACAGGCGTCCTGCTCTTCAGCAAGGTCATTGACTTCTGCCTGACCAACTACGAGATGCCCACCCGGTTCTGCTTTTTGGGCCTCATTCTGGGCACCATCCCCCTCTTCTACAAGGAGGTTCGGAAGGAGGGCTTTTCCAAGGGCTACTGGCTGGTCATCCTGGGGGCTGTGGCCCTGGGGGCCTGGATGTTCAACGCCCACCCCACCCTCTTCCCTCTGGTGACCGACCCCAACCTGCCCCAGTCCATCTTTCTGGGGGTGGCGGTGGTGGCCACCGCCATCGTCCCCGGTCTGGACCCGGCTGTGGTCCTGTCCACCCTGGGATACTATGAGTGCTACGTCCGTTCCCTGGCAGATTTTGACATCTCCGTACTGGCCCCCATGGCCATCGGCGTGGCCGTCGGCGGCATCGGCATCTCCGCCCTCATGACCGCCCTGTTCCGCCGATTCTACACCGCCACATTTTCCGTGGTGTTCGGTCTGTTTCTGTCCATGATCCCCAACATGCTCAACGAAAGCTGTGTACTGGGCAGAGACCCCCAATCCATTCTGTCCGTGATCCTGATCTTCCTGGGCTTCGCTGTCTCCTTCTATCTGGGAGATTTCCACGCCCACAACGCCCGCATCCGGGCCCGTCTGTCCAAGTCACCCACCGACCCCAAGAAGGAGTAATACCATGTCCCGATTCCTTGGTTTCTATGACTACACCGTCATCCTGACCTACGCCAGCCTCCTGTCCGCTGTGAGCAGTATGTTTTATGCCTCCCAGGGGAATTATTTCTATGCCGTCTTTTTCCTGATGCTCTCCGGCCTGTGCGATGCCTTCGACGGGGCTGTGGCCCGGAGCAAGAAGAACCGCACCGAAGAGGGCAAGTCCTTCGGAATCCAGATCGACTCCCTGTGTGACCTCATCAGCTTCGGCGTGGCTCCTGCCACCCTCTGCTTCTTCCTGGGGGTGGACGGTCTGGCCGGTCGGCTCATCCTCTTCTTCTACTGCCTGTGCGCCGTCATCCGCCTGGCCTTCTTCAACGTTCTGGAGATCCAGCGCCAGCAGACCGAGGGTGGGGCCAACAAATACTATCGGGGCCTGCCGGTGACTTCCATCTCCATCATCCTGCCCCTCTTCTGCCTGCTGCAGTACGTGCTGGACGATCACCTCTTCGTGCTGCTCCTCCACCCCCTCATGCTGGCCGTCGGGTTCCTCTTCATCCTGGACTTCCCCGTGAAGAAGCCCAGCCTGAAGAACCTACTCTCCAACGGTTAAGAAGGAGGCCCTACCATGCCCAATTTCCAGGTCATCAGCGACTACCTCCCCTCCGGCGACCAGCCCCAGGCCATCGACACCCTGGCCCAGGGCGTGGAGCTGGGTCTGGACGAACAGACCCTCCTGGGCGTCACCGGCTCGGGCAAGACCTTCACCATGGCCAAGGTCATCGAACGGGTCCAGCGGCCCACCCTGGTCCTGGCCCACAACAAGACCCTGGCCGCCCAGCTCTGTTCGGAGTTCAAGGAGTTCTTCCCCAACAACGCCGTGGAGTATTTTGTCTCCTACTACGACTACTACCAGCCCGAGGCCTACATCCCCCACACGGATACCTTCATCGAGAAGGACAGCGCCATCAACGACGAGATCGAGCGGCTCCGTCACTCGGCCACCTCTGCCCTCTTCGAGCGGCGGGATGTCATCGTGGTGGCCTCGGTGTCCTGCATCTACGGTCTGGGTGACCCCATCGACTACGCCAACATGGTCATCTCCCTGCGTACCGGACAGGAACGCCCCATCGAGGATCTGCTAAACAAGCTCACCGAGATCCGCTACGAGCGCAACGACGTGGCCTTTGACCGCAACCGCTTCCGGGTCCGGGGCGACACCGTGGAGATTTTTCCGGTCTACGCCAAGGACCACGCCATCCGGGTGGAGTTCTTCGGGGACGAGATCGACCGGATCAGCGAGATCAACATCGTCACCGGTACCCCCACCCGTGTGGTGGATCATGTGGCCATCTACCCCGCCTCCCACTATGTGGCCTCCAAGGAGAAGATGGCCGCCGCCATCCAGGAGATCTACCGGGAGATGGAGGAACGGGTTTCCTTCTTCCAGGCCAACGAGCAGCTGCTGGAGGCCCAGCGCATTTCCCAGCGAACCCTCTTCGACATCGAAATGATGCAGGAGCTGGGCTACTGTTCAGGCATTGAGAACTACAGCCGGGTCATTGCAGGCCGACCTGCCGGGTCCCCTCCCATGACCCTGCTGGACTACTTCCCCGAGGACTTCCTTCTCATCATCGACGAGAGCCACGTGACCCTCCCCCAGGTCCGGGCCATGTACGCAGGAGACCGGTCCCGGAAGACCACCCTGGTGGACTACGGCTTCCGCCTGCCCTGCGCCTTTGACAACCGCCCCCTGACCTTCGACGAGTTCACCCAGCGGCTGAACCAGGTCATTTACGTCTCGGCCACCCCCGGCGAGTACGAAACCACCCGCTCGGGTCAGATCGCCGAGCAGGTCATCCGCCCCACCGGCCTGCTGGACCCCATCGTGGAGGTCCGACCGGTGGAGGGCCAGATCGACGATCTCATCGGAGAGATCAACCTCCGCACCCCCAAGGAGGAGCGGGTCCTGGTGACCACCCTCACCAAGCGAATGGCCGAGGACCTCACCGATTACCTGCTGGGGGCAGGCATCCGGGTCCGGTATATGCACTCTGACATCGACACCCTGGAGCGCATGGAGATCATTCGGGACCTCCGTCTGGGGGCCTTTGATGTGCTGGTAGGTATCAACCTCCTGCGAGAAGGTCTGGACCTGCCGGAAGTCTCTCTGGTGGCCATCCTGGACGCCGACAAGGAGGGCTTCCTCCGCTCGGAGACCTCCCTCATCCAGACCATCGGCCGTGCGGCCCGAAATGCTGAGGGCCGAGTCATCCTCTACGCCGACACCATTACCCCCTCC
>JAFZEB010000083.1 GCA_017560855.1 Ruminiclostridium sp. | reverse complement strand
TCTTACATACCCGAACATGCCTTCTTGATCTCCACGATGCGGAAGCGCAGGCCGCTGGTCTTTTTCATATGGCGGTCCCAGGCCACACCCAGGAGAACGCCCAGGGCAAAGCCCACGAAGGTCACCAGGACCTGCATGCCCTCACCCAGGCCCATACCCATGGCCACGAAGTAGGCCGCCATGGCCAGGATCAGGGGCACGATATAGACGATGGCTGCCGTCTTGAAAAAGACCTTGTTTTCCCCACGAACCTTGACGACGTCGCCTTTTCCAGCGTTTACGTCGTTGAAGGCGGTGACCACCGTGTTGGTATTGGTCATCATTTTTTCACAGCCTGCACAATCGTGGCAGCTGTGGGCTGCACCGCAGGCGGTGTCCCGCTCCACGGCGATCTGGGCCATGCCGTTTGCCAGCACGGCCTTTACCACTGCAATTTGTTCCATAGTTCGGTATCCTCCATCTGCCCGGTGGGGCAGGATATCATTGTTTGCTTATCTGGTCAGGCGCAGAGCCACACTGTAGTTGGTACCGATGACCCCTGCCTCTTCAAATTTTTCGCCAACCAGGGTGACCTTGGCAGGGAATCGCTGGATATGCTCTCCCGGCACAGCCTGGGACAGGTCCACCTCCACCCGGATGTCCTCCTGGGTGATCTTCTTCACCAGGTCAGGGGTGCCCCGGACCCACACATAGATCTTGGGGCTGATCCGCTCTACGGTGCAGCCCTCGGGGATATTCACCATCTGGATGTCCTTTACGGACAGCTGCCGGCTGTCCAGATTCTCCAGAGAGACCCTCACCGTGGCATAGGCCGGGGTCCGCCAGGCGGAAAGACCGGCAGGCAGACGAATGGGCAGAGCATAGGTGGTGTCGCCGTAGACCTGGCGCAGGTCGATCTCTCCCAGGCTCACCACCTCGGGGAGATCCACCTGATTCCTGGGCTCTGCCACAGTGATGGTATCGGGACGGATCTTGTAGCTCACGTCCTGGGCGGTGGCGCCGCCTCCGTCCTTGAAACTGACCGAAAGGGGCAGCTCCTGATATTTTCTGACGGGCACCGTGACCTTGACCACAGTGGCGTTGCTGGTGATGTTCTCCAGCTCCTGCACCGGCTGGCCGTCCACCCCGATGAGGACCACCTCGATCTCCTGGGTAATGGTGCTGGAGACATCTTCCCCGGTGACTTGGACCAGAGCATAGGAGATGGTGTCCAGAACCTCCCGGGGGCCGGACAGTTCCAGGGTGCCGGGATCGGTGACCACCCGTCCGGCCAGGCAGCCCTCGGCTTCCGTGCCGATGAACTCACCCCGGACGTCGATCTCCTTGGTGCCCCGCTCCCGGACGGTGATGGTCACCTGCATTTTGTTCCAGCTGGAGCTGGTGACGTTGTCGGTATTCACATACGTGGGATAGACCGTGCGGCAGTTGAGGGTGTACTCTCCTTCTGCCGTGATGGAAGACACATCGGCCGCCAGATAGACATTGTCCTTATCCAGCTTCATGAGGGTCTTCTTCCGACCATTCAGTTTCAGGTCCTTGGTCTCCTCTTCCATCTCCGTGACCATAAAGCCCTGCTGGGTCAGGGTCTCCATTCCCTGCAGTTCCACCGCCACACCCCGAAGGGTAGCGGTACCGGTGGGATTCTCCACGTTGATCACGTAGAACCACAGGGCCAGAGACAGAAGGATGGCCAGGGCAATGTTGATGGATTTTCGTTCTTTCTTACTTCTCTTCACCCTTCTTTGACCTCCCTTGCCAGAACATCAGGGTGCGTTTACGAATCTTTTCGGTGACGACCTCCTCGTGGGGAAGGAGCTCATTGCGCAGGACACGGCCCAGGGTCTCTGGGGACAGGTGGCGGCGCAGATTGCCGTGGACCACCACAGAGATGGCACCGGTCTCCTCAGAGACCAGGATGACTACGGCGTCGGAGCGTTCACTCATACCCAGACCTGCCCGGTGGCGCATGCCCAGTTCCTTGCTCAGGTTCATGCTCTCAGACATGGGGAGCATGCAGCCGGCAGAGGCAATCTTTCCCTTTCGGACCACCACCGCACCGTCGTGAAGAGGGGCCTTGGGGAAGAATATATTTTTCAGAAGTTCACTGGTGACGGTAGACTGGAAGGGGGTACCCGAGGAGATGATGTTGGTCAGGTCGGTGTCCCGCTCGAAGACCATCAGAGCGCCCACCTTGTTCTTGGACATTTCGGCAAAGGCCTCCACGGTCTCGTTGATGGCGGCCTCCAGTTCACTGGAAGGGGCACTGCTTCCCCGGAAGATCCGGTAGAAGCTCAGGTTGTTGCTGCCGATCCGCTCCAGGAATCGGCGGATCTCCGGCTGGAAGATGATGACCAGGGCCAGAAGTCCCAATTCCATGGCTTTGCTCAGCACAAAGTTCACAGCGTTCAGGTTGAACTGGTAGGACACCCACATGACCACAAAAATGAACAGGAGTGCCTTGGCGACTGCCACTGCGTTGGTCCGCTGAAGCAGAGTGATGCCTTTATAGATGATGAATGCCATAATGGCGATATCCACCATATCTGCGATGGTGATCAGCCGCAGATAATCCAGTATGGTGGTGAAAAACTGCATCACAGAAGTCAAACCCATAGTCCTCCCTTCCTGTTTTTTTGCCATATTCGGACACAGGGTATAGCACCCCGAGTTTTACATGGTAATTCAAGTTATTATACTGTATTTCCGGCCCATTTACAACCCCGAGGGGGCATTAAATTTCCATAAGAAAAGGGCGGATGCTGCCATCCGCCCCTCACACGATCTTCCGCATGATGTCCAGAAATGCCTCCACTTCCCGCCATGTGTTAAAGGCAGAAAAGCTCAGCCGCAGGGTCCCGGTCTCCACCGTCCCCACGGTCTCGTGGGCGGTGGGGGCACAGTGCAGCCCCGCCCGGAGGGCGATCCCACGGGCGGACAGTCGGTCAGCCAAAGTCCCGGCGTCCCAATGAGCCACCCGGAAGGACAGGACCCCCGTCTGGCTTCCCCCCCTGGTCCGGAACACTTGAACCCCCGGCAGTCCTTCCAGTCCCTCCCCTGCCAGATCCTTCAGACCGGTCTCATGACGGAGGAGCCGTCCCGGCCCCATTCGTCGGACAAAGTCCATTCCCGCCAGCAGGCCCGCCGCCCCTGGAACATTGTGGGTCCCGGCCTCCAGCCGATCCGGCAGGAAGTCTGGCATGGTCCGGCTGCGGGAGTCGCTTCCCGTCCCTCCTTCCAGGATGGGTTCCCCTCCTTCCCGGCACAGGAGGAGTCCTGTCCCCTGGGGTCCGTACAGCCCCTTGTGTCCGGGCATGGCCACGAACTCCGCCCCCCAGTCCTCCAGGCGGATGGGGAGCAAGCCCGCCCCCTGGGAGGCATCCACGATCAAAGGGACCCCTCTGGCCCGGCACAGAGCGGCTGTCTCCGCCACTGGCAGGACATAGCCGAAGACGTTGGAGACCTGGGTGCAGACCATCACGTCCACCTCTCCGGTCAGTCGGCGGTCCAGCTCCTCCAGAAAGAGGTCCGGACGGAAGAGGGGTGTCCGCAGGATCTCCACCCGGAGATCGGGAATGGTCTGAAGGGGCCGGGTCACGGCATTGTGCTCCCACCCAGACAGGAGGACCACACTTCCCGGTTTCACCAGGCTTTTGATGGCGAGGTTCAGACCATGGGTGGCGTTGGCGGTGAGGATCACCCGGTCCGGCTCTCCCACCCCAAAGAGATCGGCCGCCCGTTCCCGGCAGGCCAGCAGGGTCCTGCCCGCCCGGGCGGCCGGTCCGTGGTCCCCCCGTCCGGGGCTGGCCATGGTGGCCATGGCATAACGAACCGCCCGGGACACCGCCGGGGGCTTCCGGAGGGTGGTGGCGGCACTGTCAAAATAGATCACAGTTCCACCTCACGATACCCGTTCCCCCTCTGCCCCACGTAGATCCCCAGATAGGGAAGCTTTTTCTGGGCCAGGACGGTGAGGGTCCGGGACAGGGACTGCCCACCCACCCGGACCGAGTAGCTGCAGCCCTTGGGTGAGATCTCAGCGGGAGAGCGGAGGATCCGGGCGGGGATCCCGGCCCGCTCCAAGGTGTTGGCCACCCGCTGGGCATAGGTCAGGGAGCGGCACATGATGAGATAAGACATAAAAAATTCCTCCTCCCGGATCATCCTATGCCCGGAAGGAGGTTTTGTGTCAAAACTACTCGTTTCGTTTCTATGATAAGGCAACCTTTTCCATTTCTGTTACGCTGTCGTTGGGGCGCTTCATGAAGCGCCCGCCACCCATAGGGCTAAACCAACGTTGCCCGGGCGATTCGTGAATCGCCCCTACAAAACAGGAAAGATGATAACAACTTTGACGTTCGCTTCTTGCATGAAGGAACATCTTAGGCTTTCTCGAGGGCCTCAATGAGGACCACCGCATGGGCGGCGATGCCCTGCTCGGTACCGGTGAAGCCCAGGCCCTCCTCGGTGGTGGCCTTGACGCTGATGGCAGTCACCGGGACGCCCATGACCCGGGAGAGGTTCTGGCGCATCTGGGGGATGTGGGGCATGAGCTTGGGCTTCTGGGCCAGGATCGTCATGTCGGCGTTCTCCACCCGCCAGCCTTTTTGGGCCAGAAGGTCCATGACCTTCCCCAGAAGGACCAGGCTGTCCGCCCCGCTGTAGGCAGGGTCCTTGTCCGGGAAGTGCTGGCCGATGTCTCCCAGGGCGGCGGCCCCCAGGAGGGCGTCCATGAGGGCGTGGGCCAGAACGTCTGCGTCCGAGTGACCCAGCAGCCCCAGATGGTGGGGAATGTCCACCCCGCCCAGAATGAGCTTTCGGCCGGGAACCAGCCGGTGTACGTCGTATCCGTGTCCGATGCGCATGGTTACTTTCCCATCCTTTCTGCCAGAATGGCCTCCCCGTGGATGAGATCCCGGGGGGTGGTGATCTTGATGTTCTCCTCGCTGCCCTTGGTGAGGACCACCGAGAAGCCGATGCGCTCCACGGCAGAGCAGTCATCGGTGACGGGATCCCCCTCCTGAAGAGCCTTGCCCACAGCCCCCTTGATAAGGGCGGCATCGAAGATCTGAGGAGTCTGAACGGCAAAGAGTTCCGCCCGGTCGGGGGTCTCGGTGACCACACCATTCACCGCCCGCTTGATGGTGTCCTTCACGGGGATAGCCGGGGCTGCGGCATGGTGTTTCCGGGCTGCCCGAACGGTCTCCTCGATGATCTCTTCCGTGACGAAAGGCCGGGCCCCGTCGTGGATGGCAATGAGGTCGGCGGCGGGATCACAGGCTTCCAGACCGGCCATCACCGATTCCGGACGGCTGGCTCCTCCCCGGACCAGGCGCTTGACCTTATCATAGCCCTTCTGGCTGCAGAGGGTGCCGATGGGGGCCATCAGGTCCTCCCGGGTGACAATGACGATCTCGTCCACCAGGCCGCAGGCCTGGAAGGGTGCAACGGACCGAAGGACGATGGCCTCGCCTCCCATGGGGCAGAGGATCTTGTCGATCCCCTCCATCCGGGATGCCTGCCCGGCGGCCACCACCACCACAGAGCAGAAGGGGGCGGCTTCCCCGGTCTTTTTCTTCCATAACTTATCCAGAAAACCCATGGGGTTCCTCCTTTTCAAGTGTGATAAAAGGAGCCTTTCCAAAGGCTCCTTTTTTGCTGTTCATTTTATGCGTGCAGGACCTGGTTGATACATTCTTCCGCCTCTTCGTAGGGAATGTCCCGGGAGAGACTCAGTTCGGAAATCAGGATCTGTCTGGCCGAGTGAAGCATCTTCCGCTCCCCGGTGGACAGGCCCCGGCGGGTGTCCCGCAGGAGAAGGCTCTTGACCACCTTGGCCACCTCCAGCAGGTCGCCGCTCTTGAGCCGCTGCATGTTTTCCTGATACCGATGGTTCCAGTTGGACTCCAGCTTCACCTGCAGATCGGCGATCTGGGCCAGAATGGCATCCGATTCTGCAGGGTCCAGAACAGGACGGACGCCGATCTCCTGACAGTGATCGGTGGGGATAAGGACCAACATGCCCCCTATGGGCAGACGGAGACTGTAGTAATCCCGCTGGACGTTATTGACCTTTCGTGTCACGATCTCGTCCACGATCCCGGCGCCATGCATGGGATGGACGATCTTATCTCCGATCCGGTACATTGACCCACCTCCTGCGTCCTGCTCCAATTCCCGTTTCTGCTTTTGACTTGTATTGATAATATTATAGCGGTTTTTTCCTGATTTTGCAAGGATTATTTGCCATTTTCGTCAGATTTTACGTGGATATAACACAAAGTTTTACCCAATTTCACCAGTTCATTCCCTCACCTTTTTCGGAACTTGTAAAAAAGGAAGGTGTCAGAATGATCTGACACCTTCCTTGGTCACGCGTAATTTCTTATGAAATTAAGCCTCTCTCTGACGAGCGAAGCACTCGCTGCAGTAAACAGGACGATCGGACTTGGGCTCGAAGGGAACCTTTGCCTCGCCGCCGCAGGATGCGCAGGTAGCGGTGAAGAACTCACGGGGACCGCGGGAAGCAGCCTTGCGAGCGTCACGGCAGCCCTTGCAGCGCTGGGGCTCGTTCTGGAAGCCTCTCTCAGCGTAGAACTCCTGCTCACCAGCAGAGAACACGAACTCGTTGCCGCACTCTTTGCATACTAAAGTCTTATCTTCGTACATGCTTTTAACCCTCTCTTTGACTCTTTTGACCCGGGGTTGGGTCGGATATAAATATGCGATCAGCTTCCGCTGTATTCGCCGCGGGAGATGTGCTGCGCAATCTTTTTCCGAATGCGCTGCACGGCGTTGTCCACAGATTTCGTGGACCGGTGTACCTCTTCAGCAATTTCAGCATAGGAGGCCCCGTCCAGATATCGGTCCAGCACCTGGGCCTCCAGACCGGTCAACTGGTCTTCGAGAGCCTTCTGCAGGGCGGACAGATTCTCCTGGTGGATGATGACATCCTCGGGGTCCCTGTGGCTGGGGTATGCCGTGCCAAAGGGAGCAAAGTCCTGGTTAGCCAAAAAGAGGGATGGTTCGAGGGAAACGTAATTGTTCAGCGGGGAATGCTTGCCGCCGGCAGCCGCCCGGACGGCGGAGACGATACGGCGGCGGATACAGAGGTCCGCAAAGGTACGGAATTGGGCCCCACGGTCCGGCCGGAATTCCCGGATGGCCGAGAGAAGGCCCAGCATGCCTTCCTGGATGAGATCTTCACTGTCCCCACCGGCCAGGAAAAAGGGGCGGGAACACACCCGCACCAGGCGGGCGTAGCGCAAAACAAGAGCTTCCTCAGCAGCACGGTCGCCCATCGCAGCCCGTGCGCATAACTGTTCATCTGTCATAGTAACAATGGAAAAATGATCAGTATTCATAATTTTTCAAGGCCATTATACATTGAGACCTTATCAGAAGTCAAGGAAATTATGAATAAATTGCAAACTTTCAAAAGTTTCCCCTGACGTTCTTTGTTAATTTTACCAATCATGTATGAATCAATATCCTCAGCCCAAACGCATCTGCTCCTGGCCCTGGAAGGGAATACCCAGATGCTCATAGGCCAGGCGGGTGACGCACCGCCCTCTGGGGGTGCGGGTAAGGAAACCCTTCTGCATGAGATAGGGCTCGTACACATCCTCCAGGGTGACGGCCTCTTCGCCGATGGTAGACGCCAGGGTCTCCAGACCCACAGGACCGCCCCCGTAGTTGGTGATGATGTTCCGCAGCATCTGGCGGTTCACCTCGTCCAGACCCAGTTCATCCACTTCCAGCCGGTCAAGGGCCAGGTCGGCGGCTTCCTTGGTGATGGTACCGTTGCCCATG
>JAFZEB010000082.1 GCA_017560855.1 Ruminiclostridium sp. | reverse complement strand
CTGCGCAGCCAGGGGGGGCATGTGATCTATTACATCCCCAACCGCCTGGACGAGGGCTACGGCGTCAATCGGGGTGCCGTGGACCATCTGGCCCAGCAGGGGGTGGATCTGATCATCACCGTGGACTGCGGCATCACCGCCGTCCATGAGGTGGAATACGCCCGGGAGAAGGGTGTCGACTTCATCATCACCGACCACCACGAGTGCAAGGAGGAGATCCCCAGAGCCCTGGCTGTGGTGGACCCTCATCGCAAGGACTGCCCCTATCCCTTCAAGGATCTGGCCGGTGTGGGCGTGGCCCTGAAGCTGGTCATGGCCCTGGGCGGCCAGGAGAACTATCGCGCCCTCTTCCAGGAGTATGCCGATCTGGCGGCGGTGGGCACCGTGGCCGACGTGATGCAGCTCTTGGGAGAAAACCGCACCATTGTCCGGGTGGGCCTGAGCCACCTGAAAAAGACCCGCCGCAGAGGGTTATACTCTCTCATGATGGAGGCGGGCACCCTGAACCGATCCATCAACTCCACCACCGTGGGCTACTGCCTGTCCCCCCGGATCAATGCCGCCGGGCGTATGGGTCAGGCCGCCATGGCTGTGGACCTTCTCTTGACTGACGACCAAAGCCGGGCTGATCTGCTGGCCCATGAGCTGTGTGAACTCAACCGGGAACGCCAGGCGGTGGAGCTGGAGATCTTTACCCAGTGCACCCAGCGGCTGGCTGACAAAGAGCATGTGGACTGCCTGGTCCTGGAGGACCGGGACTGGCACCAGGGGGTGGTGGGCATCGTGGCCTCCCGCCTGAGTGAGCAGTTTGCCTGCCCTGTGTTTATGATCTGCCTCCAGGAGGACGGCAAGGGCAAGGGCTCCTGCCGGTCCTACGGCGGCTTCAACCTCTTCTGCGCCCTGGAGCAGTGCGCCGACCTGCTGGAAGGCTACGGCGGCCACGCCCTGGCGGCGGGCTTCACCATCCGGGAGGAGAACATCCCCGCCTTCCGGGCCCGCATGGAAAAAATCGTGAAGGAAGACACCGGCGGGGAGAAAATGGTCTCCACCCTGAACATCGACGGGGAAATCGACGACATCGCCGTTCTCACCGTGGAGCAGGTGGAAGCCCTCTCCATGCTGGAGCCCTACGGGGCCGGCAACCCCAAGCCTGTCTTCTCCCTGTCCGGGGTCACCGTGACCTGTATGTCCGACGTGGGCGGCGGCCGCCATCTGAAGATGCGGGCCAGCCGGGACGGCCGGACGGTGGACATGATCTTCTTCTCGGTCACCCGGGCCAAGTCCGGCCTGGCGGTGGGAGACAAGGCCGATGTGGCCTTCTATCCCCAGATCAACGAGTACCGGGGGTCCCGGACGGTCCAGCTTCATCTGGTGGACCTGCGTCCGGCCTTCACCCCCGATCAGCTGGACGACTTTGCCCTCTATGAGCGGTTCAAGTCCGGCGGGACCATCACGGCCCAGGAGGCCGGGCAGATGATCCCCAGCCGGGACGAGTTTGCCGGTCTCTGGCGATACCTGGCCGGGCGAAGCGGCGAGGTGGTGGACACCCCTGTCCGTCTGGCCCGAAGGGTAGCCCAGGAGGCCGACCTGTGGGAGTCCCCCCTGCGGACTCTTATCTGCCTGGATGTGATGGAGGAACTGGACCTCTTAACGGTCACCCAGGAGGAGGGCGGCGCCCTCCGGGTCAAGCTCCAGAAGCGCAAGGGCAAGGGGAAGGTCAATCTGTTTGACGCGCCTATGATTCAGTCCCTGCAGAAAATGGCAGAATAACATTTGTGATAGAAATCGGGAAGGCTCCCCTTGATAGGGGAGGCCGAGTAACATCCGAAAATAGATACTATAAAACCCATCCCCGCCGGGATCAGCGGGGAAATCCAGAGGGAAAGGGGAATCGTTATGGAAGATAAACTGGACATCCGATTCCGAGAGCTGGAAGAAAAACTGAAGGGCATGGAGGCGTCCGACCTGGCGAGAGTCCGGGAGGCCTACCACTACGCCAAAAACTACCACGATGGGCAGCTCCGCAAGGACGGCTCCCCCTATATCACCCATCCTCTGGAAGTGGCCCACCTGGTGGGCGAACTGGGTCTGGATGCGGACTCCGTCATGGCGGCTCTGCTCCACGACACCATTGAGGACACCGACGCCACCTATGAAGACGTGGCCAAGCGCTTCTCCCCGGCGGTGGCCGACCTGGTGGAGGGTGTCACCAAGCTGGACAAGGTCAAGTACACCTCCATCGAGGAAAAGCAGATGGAGAACCTGCGCAAGATGCTCATGGCCATGGCCAAGGACGTCCGCGTCATGCTCATCAAGATCTGCGACCGTGTCCACAACATCCGCACCATGGAGTTCCAGTCCGAGCGGAAGCAGCGGGAGAAGTCCCTGGAGACCCTGGAGGTCTACGCCCCCATCGCCCACCGCCTGGGTATGCAGCGGATGAAGTGGGAGATGGAGGACCGCTCCCTGAAGTTCCTGGACCCCATCGGCTACAAAGAGATCGACGAGGAGCTGGAGAGCCAGGCGGAAAAGCACGCCGCCTTCATGGCTGCCATCCAGACCGAGATCGAGGGACGTCTGGCCCGGGAGGGCATCCAGGCCACCGTTTACGGCCGGGTCAAGCACATCTACTCCATCTACCGCAAGATGTTCTCCCAGAACAAGACCTTAAGCGAGATTTTCGACCTGTACGCTTTCCGGGTCATCGTGGATGATATCTCCACCTGCTACAGCGTGCTGGGCTGCATCCATGACATGTACAAGGCCGTTCTGGGCCGCTTCAAGGACTATATCGGCACCCCCAAGCCCAACATGTACCAGTCCCTCCACACCACGGTCATCGGCACCGAGGGCATTCCCTTCGAGGTCCAGATCCGTACCTGGGACATGCACCACATGGCCGAGTACGGCGTGGCCGCCCACTGGAAGTACAAGCAGGGCATGAGCCAGAAGCAGCTGGGTACCGAGGAGACCTTTGCCTGGGTCCGCCGCCTGCTGGAAAACCAGCAGGACACCGACGCCGAAGAGTATATCCGCACCCTGAAGGTGGATCTTTTCGCCGACGAAGTTTTCGTCTTTACCCCCAACGCCGACGTGATCACCCTGCCCGCCGGCGCCACCCCCATCGACTTTGCCTACGCCATCCACTCCGGTGTCGGCAACGCCATGACCGGCGCCAAGGTCAACGGCCGTATCGTGGGCTTTGATTACCAGCTCAAGTCCGGCGAGATCGTGGAGGTCATTACCTCCAAGAACGCCAAGGGCCCCAGCCGTGACTGGATGAAGCTGGCCAAGAGCAACCAGGCCCGCTCCAAGATCCGCCAGTGGTTCAAGAAGGAGAAGCGGGAGGAGAACGTGGCCCAGGGCCGCGCCATGTTTGAGAGTGAACTCAAGCGGGTGGGCCTGAACATCGCCATGATCTCCACCGAGGAGATGCTCCCCCACGTGCTGGAGAAGATCCGCTTCAACTCCCTGGAGGAGATGTACGCCGCCATCGGCTACGGCGGTGCCTCCGCCCAGAAGTGTGCCAACCGTGCCCGTGAAGAGGTGATCCACCAGGACCGCCAGCAGGCCGAGCGTCTGGCCGCCGAGAAGGCCGCCCAGGAGCAGGAGGCCCAGGCATCCCGGGCCACCGTGGACTCCGGCATCGCCCGCCAGGGCAACCACAAGAAGTCGGTCTCCGGCGTCATCGTCTCCGACATGACCGAGTGCATGGTGAAGTTTGCCAAGTGCTGCACCCCTGTCCCCGGCGACGACATCGTGGGCTTTATCACCCGTGGCTTCGGCGTGTCCGTCCACCGGGCTGACTGCCCCAACGCCATCAACGGCATGAACCGGGAGAACGAGAAGGGCCGCTGGATGAAGGTCAGCTGGGATGCCGGTTCCCTGAACACCTACAAGACCTCCCTGGAGATCATCGCCAAGGACCGTGTGAACCTGGCCCTGGACGTGACCACCGCCCTGGCTTCCACCAAGATGCCTCTGCTGTCCTTCACGGCCAACGTCCTGCCCGACGGCTACGCCAAGTTCAACCTGGTGCTGGAGGTCCGCAGCCAGAGCGAGATCACCACCGTCATCAACAAGCTCAATCAGGTCAACGGTGTGTATCAAGTCGCCCGCGTCTCGGGATAAGACATTTGGGACCCGCAAAAAAAGCAATCAAACCATGTTTCCCGCGGCATGAACGTGGGAAACATACTTCTCACGGAGAGAACGTGCGGCCCTTGGGCCGTGCGCTGAACGGAGTGAATATCCACATTTGGGAGCCCAACAAAGTGGGTCCCAAATGTCTGAAAAAAACGGGAACATAAAAAAATAAGAGGAGCCGGACGGACCCATCTGGACGGCTCCTTGCCATTCCCGCCAAATTATAGAAAGAAGCGAATACCATGGAACATAACTTCCAGCCCCTGCTCTTCGGCGGGGACATCAACGTCTACAGTGTGGCCCGTGCCTTCCACGAGGCCTATGGGGTCAAGTCGGTCTGCTTTGGCAAGTTTGCCTCCGGCCCTGCTTACGGCTCCGACATCATCGACTACCGGGTCTGCGCCAAGAACGAGGACCCCGAGACCTTCCGCCAGAACGTGGCCGACGTGGCCGCGGAATTCTCTGACAAGACCGTTCTGGTCCTGGGCTGCGGCGACAGCTATGTGAAGCTGGCGGCCGAGAACAAGGAGTTCTTCCCCGCCAACTGCATCGCCCCCTACATTGCCGGCGACACCATCGGCAAGCTCAACAACAAGGAATACTTCTACGAGCTCTGCGACCAGTTCGGCATCGATCACCCCGGCACCTTCGTCTACCGCAAGGAGATGGGCCACGACTTCGAGCTGCCCTTCCAGGCCCCCTACATCTGCAAGCCCTCCAACGGTGTGGCTTACTGGGAGCACCCCTTTGAAGGCAACGAGAAGGTCTTCACCTGTCCCGACCGGAAGAACCTGGAGGAGGTCCTGGACAAGGTCTACGCCGCAGGCTACCCCGACACCATGATCATCCAGGACTATGTCCCCGGTGACGACAGCAACATGCGTGTCCTGACCTGCTACTCCGACCGGAACGCCCAGGTGAAGCTCAT
>JAFZEB010000081.1 GCA_017560855.1 Ruminiclostridium sp. | reverse complement strand
CTGCGCAGATAATGGGTCAGCAGACAGGTGGCGGTGATGCCGTCCACATCGTAGTCGCCGTAGACGGCGATCTTCTCCCCATGGGCCAGGGCCTCCCGGATGCGGGAGACGGCCACGTCCATGTCCTTCATGAGGAGGGGATCCTGGAGCTGCTTTTCACTGCTGGAGAGCAGTTCGTTGGCCTCCTCCACGGATCCGACGCCCCGGGCGCAGAGGGTGGAGGCCACCAGGATGGGAACCCCACGCTCTCGCATGGCTTTATATGGCTCTTCCGGCCTTGTCGCGATGTTCCACTGCTGATACTTCATGGGATGGTGCCTCGGTTCGGGAAAAATTTCTGTAACAAACTCTGCTTCGTTTTTTGGAAGCAGAAGGAAAAATACAAACAGATATACAACTTACAGAATAGCACAAAAGCGTCCGTATCTCAATAGATACGGACGCTTTTTTTACTGCATTGTCAACTGTTTTACGATTTTCCTACTCGACTGGCAGGGTCTAAAATAGCTATCGCTGCAGGGGCAGGGAAGGCTCCCCTTGATAGGGGAGCTGGATGCGAAGCAGACTGAGGGGTGCTATCCTTACAGATCAACTGTCGTACCGGTACGACAGCATACCCTTAGACCCCGCACCCCTTCGCCTTCGGCTTCGCCGAAGCCACCTCCCCTCACAGGGGAGGCTGCGGTTATGACGCTGCATCCTGCAGTGTCCCAAAATGGGTTCTGTCATACCAGGAGAGGTTCTGGAAGCGGTCCACCAGGGCCTGTCCTTCCTCCGAAGCTTCAGGCCGGTAGACGCCCTTTTCCTTCACCCAGCCGGTGGTGTGGAGGACGGGCAGGGCCTCTGCCGTCTCCCGCTGGGCCTGCATGTAGGCGGAGCCCTCCCAGCCGCAGAGCCGGAAGACCTCGTTCATCAGGAAGCAGGGGGAGAGGTCAGGACCCTGACCCACAAAGTCCTGGCCCAGAACCTCCTTGGCGGCAGGATTGGCCCAGATGGCGTACCAGGTGGAGTAATAGTTCAGGAACCCCTCGGTGGTGGAAGTGTCCAGAGAGATGCCCAGAGCCTCGTAGTAGGCCCCGTTGAAGCCCATCCAGGGCTTGTGGTCTCCGTAGAGCAGCAGGACCACCGGCTCCTCCTGCCCTTCCAGGAAGTCCAGGAAACTGGTGACCCGGTCGGCGGTATCCCGGACCAGGTAGAGGTAGTGGTTGAGGACGTTGCTGATGGCCTCCGGGTAGTCCCCGGTGCAGTAGGAGCTGCCCCAGTAGGTGAATTCCTCGTTGTAGGGGCCGTGGCCCTGGTAGGTCACGTTGAAGGAGAAGAGAGGATCCTCGCTGGAAGCAAAATGGTCCCCCAGCCGCTTCTCCAGGTCGGGGAAGAAGACATCGTCATAGGCCACGTTCTGCCCTTCGGGCACAAACTGGTAATAGTAATTCTCGGTGAAGAGGTAGTCGTCCAGACCCAGATTGGGATTCACATGGAGGCGGTCATAGAACCACTCGTTGCAGGGGTGGCTGCCGTTGGCGGTGTAGCCCTGGCTCTTCAAGTACCAGGCCGCAGAGTTGGTCTCCACGGCAAAGTCGTCGTGGCGGTTGCCCCCGGTGATGAGGGCCCACTCGGTCTCGGTGGTGCCCCCGGCGAAGACGTCGGTGACCAGGGTGCCGGAATAGCTCTCGGCCAGCAGGGCGTGGAAGTCGTCGTAGACACTGGGAGAAATGCCCTGGATGTCATAGACCGACAGGTCGGCAAAGGCCTCCAGCTGGATGGTCACCAGGTTGACCTTTTTCTCCTCCGGGATGACCCCGTCGGTGTACTCGGCCAGGATGGCCTCGGCCTGGGGGGCATTGTAGGCGGCGTGCTCCCGCTCATACTCCCCATAGCTGTAGAGGAAGGGGTAGACCAGGCCGGTGGCGGCATAGGCCTGGGAACCGATGTAGTCCCCCGCCAGGGCCTGGTACCGGTCCTCATTGGGGCAGACCTCCTCCACAAAGAGCAGGCAGGCCAGACCGGCCGCCGTCAGGGTCAGAAGCCGGGGGGTGGGACCGGGCCGTCCCTTCCCCAGGAAGAAGAGAAGGACCGAACAGACCAGAATGGCCCCGGCAAAGACCCACATCTGGGGGGTGAGGGTCATGGAGTACTCCTCGGCCATCTGCCCGGCCTCCTGGAGGAGGGTCAGGTCCTCCCACACCACAGGCTCACTGCGGTAGAGGACCTTGAAATAGTTGGACACAGCCAGCAGGAAGACCCCACCGCCGGTGACCAGGGTGGCCAGCCAGGAAAATCCAGTCAGCAGCCACAGGAAGAAGAGCATCAGCAGGACGGGAAGGGTGTTCCAAAAAAAGAGGGTGGGGTCTCCGCCCCAGCTGACCTCTCCCTGGCCGGAGAGGGACAGGGCAAACCCGCCGATGACCCGACCGGTCAGCAGCAAAAGAAAGGCAGTGCGCCAGGGGGAACGGGTGAAGTTTCGCATGGGGTTCTCCTTATCTCTGTCCGTAGTAATCCCCTGCCAGGAGGTTGTTGTTCAGGGTCATGATGCGGTTGATCTGGGCGGACTTTTCTGGGTCCCCTTCTTCGTCGCT
>JAFZEB010000080.1 GCA_017560855.1 Ruminiclostridium sp. | reverse complement strand
GCCTTGGCCAGTCCCTCATCCAGGCTGTGGATGAACCGGGCCAGGTAGGGGGTAGGGGGCGTTTCCAGGTCCAGGATGACCCCCAGAGAGCCCTGTTTGGTGCAGAGGGCCAGGATATCCCGGACGGCCTGCCCGGGGTCTGTGTGGCTCTCCGGGGCTTCCGGGACCCCCACCAGCATAAGGCCCCCCTGCCCCGTTCCCGCCTGGACCAGACGGCCCTGTCGGTCCAGCTGCCAGGCCATGTGGGCCAGGGGAAGACCCAGGGCCTGGGCCTGAGATGCCTGGTGGGGCGGTGTGAGAAGATACTGCTTCATGAGAGGTTCCCCCTTGTTCATCGTGGTGTATCCGTGTATAATGATGCTGTTGAGAAACCATATGCGGCCTTTGGGCCAGATAGAAGGAGAACCTGTGAATTTAGTACCTGATTATCTCTTTGAGAGTATTTATACCATTGATATAGAACGGCTCCGGGCCAGAGGGGTCACCCTCCTCCTGGCCGACCTGGACAACACCCTGATCCCCTACTCCCAGAAACTGCCCACCGATGACATCCGGGCCTGGAGAGATCGGCTGAATGCCGCCGGGATCACCCTCTTCCTCCTCTCCAACAGCCGCAAGCCCGGTCGGGCCAAGCGGTTCGCCGAGGCACTGGGAATCCCCTATATGGGTCATGCGGGCAAGCCCCGGTCCGGCGGCTTCAACCGGGCCATGGCCCAGATGGGCAAAAAGCCCCAGGAGACTGCCATCGTGGGGGACCAGATCTTCACCGACATCTGGGGGGGCAACAACGCCGGGGTCATGACCCTCATGGTCAAACCCATTGAGTTCGGCACCCTCTTCCGCCGTGCCCGGTACGGGGTGGAGACCCCCTTCCGCACCCGTGCCAAGGAGGGAGGGACTCTGTGAGAGCCAAATTCGGCACCGCCGGGAACCCGGATAACTTCGCCCTGGAGGGCTTTAAAAAGTCCAAGGACATGCCCCTGTGGCTGAAGGGCAAGGGCCTGGATGCCTATGAGTACCAGTGCGGCAAGGGGGTCAACGTGGGGGAGGCCACCGCCCGGGAGATCGGCAACCAGGCCGCCCTGGCGGGAATCGCCCTGTCCCTCCATGCCCCTTACTTCGTGAACCCTGCCAACCCAGACCCGGACAGCCAGGAGAAGACCGCAGGCTACGTCCTGGCGGCCTGTGAAGTAGCCCGGTGGATGGGGGCAGGACGGGTGGTCATCCACACGGGAGCCCTCCAGAAGCGGTCCCGGGAGGCCGCTCTGGCCACCGCCAAGGAGTCCTTCCGCATGCTTCGTCAGCGGTGCGATGATGCGGGCTACGGGGACATCCTCCTCTGCCCGGAAACCATGGGCAAGATCAACCAGCTGGGGGACCTGGAAGAGGTCCTGGAGCTCTCCAATGTGTGCGAAGGCCTCCTGCCCTGCGTGGACTTCGGTCACCTCTACGCCCGCTCTCTGGGCCTTCTGGAGGGCCAGGAGGAGACGGCCAAGATGCTGGACCGGATGGAGGAAGTTCTGGGCCTGGACCGGGCCAGGGTCTTCCACAGTCACTTCTCCATGATCGAGTTCACCCCCAAGGGGGGCGAGTCCAAGCACCTGACCTTCGGCCAGGAGGATTTTGGTCCCGACTACCGCCCTCTCTGCCGGGAACTGGCCTGCCGGGGCTGGGCCCCCACTATCATCTGCGAAAGTGCGGGCACACAGGATGTGGATGCATTGACGATGAAACATCAGTATCTGGCCGATTTGGAGTCTTTTTGAGGAATTTATCCCGGAAAGTACAGACCTTATTTATAGAAAACCATTGCAAAAATCAGGAAGGTATTGTACAATAGTAGAGCTTATACGAGTGAAAAACCAATTTTGTTTGGAGGATGAATATTATGATTTCTGCAGGCGATTTCCGCAATGGTATGACCTTTGAAATGGACGGCCAGGTCATGCAGGTTATCGAGTTCCAGCATGTTAAGCCTGGTAAGGGTGCTGCTTTCGTGCGTACCAAGATGAAGAACGTCATCACCGGTTCCGTTACCGAAACTTCTTTCAACCCCACCGCTAAGTTCGAGAACGCTTACGTGGAGAAGAAGGACATGCAGTACAGCTACAACGATGGCGACCTGTACTACTTCATGGACCAGGAGAGCTTCGACATGATCCCCATCGCTCCCGAACTGCTGGGCGACAGCTTCCGCTTCGTGAAGGAAGAGATGATCTGCAAGATCTCCAGCTACAAGGGCAAGATCTTCTCCGTCGAGCCCCCCACCTTCGTTGACCTGGAGGTCACCGAGACCGACCCCGGCTTCAAGGGCGACACCGCTACCAACGTGACCAAGCCCGCTACCCTGGAGACCGGCGCTGAGATCAAGGTTCCCCTGTTCATCAACGTGGGCGACAAGATCCGTGTTGACACCCGTTCCGGCGAGTACCTGGAGCGCGCAAAGGGCTAATAGACAGACTTTCCAAACAGGCTCGATAGGTCATTCTGGCCTGTCGGGCCTGTTTCGCACTCCGACACTACTGTTTCAGAAAGGAAATACGATTATGACTATGACCATCACCGAGAAGGTTGCATACCTGAAGGGCCTGGCTGACGGCCTGGATCTGGACAAGGACCCCTCCAAGGAGGGCAAGCTGATCTCCAAGATCATCGACATCCTGGAAGACATCGGCCTGGCCGTTGAGGACCTGGAAGAGGAAGTGGAAGCCATCGACGAGGAGCTGGAAGCAATCTCCGAGGACCTGGCTGATGTGGAAGACATGATCTTCGAAGACTACGACGACGAGGATGATGACGACGACGAGGACGACGAGGAAGAGTTCGACTTCGCTGACCTGGGCGACGACTTCTTCGAGATCGAGTGCCCCGAGTGCGGCGAGGATCTGGTCATCGACGAGAGCATCTTCGACGTGGGCGAGATCGCTTGCCCCAACTGCGGCAACAAGTTCGCTCTGGACCTGGTTGACGAGGAAGAGGAAGACGAGGACTAAGTTCCTGTGAATAGCAAAAAGGACGACCGAGAGGTCGTCCTTTTTCTGTTCTCAGAGTTTGGAAAATCCGCCGTAATATGGGCTGATGTCGAAGGTGCAGAGAATGTTTCCCTCTGCATCCAGCAGGTCCAGGGTGGAGAATTGCATATTACGGATGGACGGACTCAGTTCCTGTCCAAACCAGAAATATCGGAACCCGTCTTTTTCCAGGATTTCTCCGGTCCATTGGTCTTCCGTGCTTTGGTAGTCATAGCCTTCAATGTAAGCCTCGCACCCATGAACCCGAGCGGTCACAGCCGTTTCCAGAGAGGTAGTCCCCACGATCATATGATAGCGTCGATCACTGTCATGGTGGGATGCCGAGAATTGCATGGCATCCACAGGGCCGGATTCTTTGGTCAGACCAAGAGGGAGATAGGCACCGTCCAGCCATCCATAGAGAAAATGGAACTCCTGGCTGCTCAGGAACAAGACTCGCTCATTTTGGGACAGACAGAACCGGAAAGGGCCAACGTTTCGCCGCTCCAGAATTTCTGTCCTGCCCAGTGCGTGTCCCCGTTCCATATCCCGCAGGGCTTGGTTTGGGGTCAGGTTCACAACCAACCCCGCACAGCTGAGGGCCAGGAGGAGGAGAACGACCAGCCATCGGCGCAGGGCGACCTGCTTGCGGATATATTGTCGTTTGTGCTTCATTGCGGCACCTCCTCCCAGGGGATGGGAATGTCCAAGTCAAAGGCTGTTCCGTAATGGTCAAAGTGAAGGGTCAGGGATTCCCCATAGGTCATTCCGGAGATTTGATAGACGCCGTCTGCATATCCGCCATATTCTGTGATGCCGCCATGGGAAAAGGTGATGGCAAAGTCGGCAAACTCGGTGTAGAGGAAGGGATTCTTGTTGTACCCGGTGATGCCGACGCAGACAGTGTAGCTGTCTCCGGAAGGCGGGAACGCCCCAATGCCGTAGACCGACAGCACCGCCCCGCCGGGGAGGTCTTTGCGTATGTCCAGAGGAATCATGTCTAACCTTTCGTTTTCCACCAGGGTCATGGGGAAATAATGGCTCTGTAAATTGTCGTATAACCAGCCAAGGCTGGCCGGGGTCAGCAGAAGGGTAGCGGCAAGGATCCAAATCAAAGGAAGGAGGGCCAGTCGTGACAGCACCAGCCACCGGAGGGGATATTCCTTGTCCAGTTCCCGCCCCACGGTTTCGGCCTCGCCCATGGATGCCAGGGCTACCCGGACAGAGTGCTCTTCGTCATACCCGGCGTTCATCAGGGCCTGGGCGTGGTCCTCCATGTGGTCGGCCAGCTCCTTGCAGATGGCTGCCTTTTCTGCGGCGGTGGCGTGGCGGATGTGGGCACAAACCGCCATTCCGTATTCTGTGAATCTGGGGTCCATGGGTTCCTCCTTTCTGAGGGGTTAAGTAAGGGGAGAACCATCATAGTATCGGGGCTGGTTGCAGGTGGCGATGACCTGACCGTCCCCATCCAGGGCCTCCACCACAAGGGGCTCAGAATAGTAGTCCTTGTTGTAGTCCTCTGGGCCGTAGAAGGGGACCTTCTGCCAGTCCCAGAAGTAGGTCCGGCCATCCTCTCCCCGGAAGGTGGGGATCTCAAATGGCTCCGCCTCATCCATCCAGGGGAACCGGACCAAAACGGAAGCGGCATCCCTGGGGGCCGTGCCGAAATAGTGGACGGTGAGAAACTCGTCCACTGAGGTCCGCAGGACATCCACAGACAGGTCCTCTTCCTTGCTCAGGTCCAAGGCGGCCTTTCCTTCACTGACCCAGCCGCCAAGAGGCCGAAAACCAACTGCGTTGAGCAGCAAGGTGTTCTGGTTGGCGGAAAGGTAATGCATGTTACCATCTAACCGTTCTTTTCGGATGATCTCGGTTTTCCCGCAGCTGAGAGAGGTTTCGTACTGTCGGATGCTGAGATAGGGGTGGGGGCTAAACAGTCCCGTCCAGACGGTCACCAGGGCCAGGATGACCACCCAAATCCCCAAACGGCGGGCCAGCTGTCTTTGGGTGCGGAGTTTCTTTTTCATGGGCTGGCCTCCTCCCAGGGAATGGTCACGTCAAAGGTCGTGCCGTAGTGGGTGTAGTGGGCGGTGAGGATGTCCCCCTCTGTGACATCATGGAGACTGTAGCGGTGGTAGCAGGCACGGGGCGTAACATAGCTGGAGTCTATATCCTGCCAGCCGAAGTCGCCGGTATCTGTATTGCCATAGGTGAAGGTCAGGTTTGCAGCGTTGTTGATGGTGTTTTGGAAGGGATTGTGGGGGTAGGAGACGGTGTATACCCAAACCTGGCCATCGTCGTTCCGGGCTACTCCGTAGAGGTAGAGGATCGTACCCCCGGGCAGTTCCTGGCGAACATCCAGAGGATAGATCTCCCCGGCGTGGGTGGGGATGTAGCTGTG
>JAFZEB010000079.1 GCA_017560855.1 Ruminiclostridium sp. | reverse complement strand
TGCAAGGTGGGTATACATAGGCAGAAATCTCCCTTAACGTCACATTTTCTCCATTCTACCGGGTTTGCACACAAAAAACAAGGGGCGAGGAATCTTCCTCACCCCTTGGGCTTAAAAGTCGATCTCATCCGGGTCGTGGGAGGTTGCCGTGGGGGGCATTCCCGTCAGGACCGCCATATCCTCTTGGGAAATGGCAAAATCGTAGACCCGGGCGTTCTCCCGGATGCGCGCCGGGGTCACGGATTTGGGCAGAGGAAGGATCCCCCGCTGGAGGCACCACCGGATGCACAGCTGAGCCACGGAGACCCCATACTTCCCTGCCATCTCCACCAGGAGGGGATGGTCCAGAAGCTTGCCCCGGCCCATGGGGGACCAGGCCTCCACCAAAATGCCGTTGGTCTGGCAGTAGGCAATGGTCTCATTCTGGGGTTGGCCGGGGTGGCATTCGATCTGGTTGACCATGGGCTTCACCTCGGTCTCCATGAGGGCCTTCAAATGACGGGGCTTAAAGTTGGAGACCCCAATGGCCCGGATTTTCCCCAGCCTGTGGAGTTCTGTAAAGGCCCGCCAGGTGTCCACGTTGATGGCCTCCCAATCGGGATACTGCTTGGGGATGGCCGGCCAGTGGATCAGGCACAGGTCCACGTAGTCCAGGCCCAGGCGATCCAGACTGGCCAGAATGGAGGCCTTGGCCTTCTCATAGCCCCGCTCGGTGTTCCACACCTTGGTGGTCACGAAGATCTCCTCCCGGGGGATGCCGCTCTTGCGGATGGCTCGGCCCACGCCTCCTTCGTTGCCATAAAAGGCGGCAGTGTCGATGTGGCGGTAGCCCGCCTCCAGGGCGGCCAGGACGGAGGCCTCCGCCACCTCCCCTTCCGGGGTTTTGTAGGTGCCGAAGCCCAGCCGAGGGATTTGCACGCCGTTTCTCAGGGTGCAGGTGTCCTGGAGGGTCATCAGAAGTCCACCTCATCGGGGTCCAGGCCGGACCAGCCCACATTTTCCATGGCGTCCATAGCAGCCATATCCTCGTCGCTGAGAGCGAAGTCAAAGACCTTGGTGTTGTCCAGGATACGGCTGGGGGTCACGGACTTGGGCAGGGGCAGGAAGCCCTTCTGGAGACACCAGCGGATGCAGATCTGAGCCACAGACTTGCCGTATTTTGCGGCCAGCTCACCCAGGAAGGGATGGTCCAACAGTCTGCCGCAGCCCAGAGGGCTCCACGCCTCCAGGAGAATGCCGTGCTCCCGGCACAGGTCCACCGTCTCCTGCTGGGTCATGCCGGGGTGCAGCTCGATCTGGTTGACCATGGGCTTGACCTCTGCCTCCAGCAGAGCCTTCAGGTGGTGGGGCTTAAAGTTGGAGACGCCAATGGCCCGGATCTTGCCCTCCTTGTACAGGTCGGTGAGGGCCTGCCAGGTGCTCTTATTCAGCTCCTCCCAGTTTTCCACACGGTGGGGAGCGGCAGGCCAGTGGATGAGGACCATGTCCAGATAGTCCAGACCCAGGCGCTCCAGGCTCTTCTCCACAGACTCACGGGTCTTCTCATAGCCACGCTTGTTGTTCCAGATCTTGGTGGTGACAAAAATTTCTTCTCTGGGAACGCCACTCTCCCGGATGCCCTGGCCCACGCCAGTCTCGTTCTTATAGATGGAGGCGGTGTCGATATGGCGGTAACCGGCGGCCAGAGCGGCCTTCACGGAATCTGCCGCCACCTGGCCATCGGGGGTCTGCCAGGTGCCGAAGCCCACCCAGGGGATGGTCACGCCGTTGGAGAGGGTATAAACGTCAGTCAAAGTCTTCATAGGGATTCCTCCTTCGTTTAATCCATGGTCAGGTCCACCCGGCTGAACCGCTCCAGAAGCAGTTCCTCCTCGGTGGGAGTCTCAGCGGTCTGCTCGATCCGCCGGCGGAGCTTGAGCATCCGCAGGTCGGTGTCCTGGATGGTATCGGCGATGCTTTTCAATTCATCGGCAATGGCCTCCGGGTTGGGCAGCTCCTGCTTGTACTTCATCTGGTGCTCCAGACTGGCCCAGAAGTCCATGGCGATGGTGCGGATCTGGACCTCTACCTTCACCCGCCGCCGCTTCTGAGCAAAGAAGACCGGCACGGTGATGATGAGGTGAAGGCTTCGGTAGCCGTTGGGCTTGGGATTGGCGATGTAGTCCTTCTTCTCCAGGAGCTTTACATCATCCTGGCCCAGGAGGGCATTGGCGATGCGGTAGATGTCATCCTGATAGGAGCAGATGACCCGAACACCGGCAACATCATTCAGGTTTTTCTCCATGCTCTCCAGGGTCACAGGGAGTCCCTTTCGGTTGAGCTTTTCCGTGATGCTGGCGGTGCTTTTCAGCCGAGTGGTCACGGAGCTGATGGGGTTTCGCTGGTTGCGCACTTTGAACTCGGTGTTGAGCACATCAAACTTGGTCTGGACCTCTTTCATGGCACAGGTATAACCCAGAAGCATATCCTGATACTTCACCACCGTGCCGATGATGGCCTTGTCCCTGGGCTGATTGGGGTCCAGACCCTCTCCCCAGGGACTCATGACTGTGTCCAGGCCACCAGTCCACAGGCCATTGTTCTCGTTTCGTTCCATATCGTTCTCCTGTTATGTCACAGGCTAAATGCCTTGTTTACGTTGTATGAAAGTATTTTACCATGGTTTGGGGAAGAGGTGTTGGCTTTTTTGTAAAATTCCGTTGATTTTCTCAAAAGCTCGCGTCAAAAAATGAAACGCCAATCGTAGGGGCGCATCACGATGCGCCCGCCACCCCTAGGGTTCGCCCCACGCTACGGGCGATTCGTGAATCGCCCCTACAATTTCCACATGTAGACGAATTCCAAACAAGGAGCGCGACGTACAGCCTTGCGTCGTCGCAGGTTCCACATCCCTCGCTTCCCTTATCAGTGAGGAAAGCTCGTCCGTTCCGCTGCTCCTCCTTTCCCCACAGGACCCGCTGCGCTGGGCTCCTGCGGGGGCCCCCTTCATTTCGATTTCACCGGCAAAGAAGTACGGCCTGAAGGCTGACCAACGTAAACAAAAAGAAAGCCGCCCAAATGGGCGGCTTTCTGAAAAAGCTGTAAAATATATCAGCGCTTGGAGAACTGGGGAGCGCGACGTGCAGCCTTCAGGCCGTACTTCTTTCTCTCCTTCATTCTGGGGTCGCGGGTCAGGAAACCAGCAGCCTTCAGAGCGGGACGGTACTCAGCGTCCATCTCCAGCAGAGCGCGGGAGATGCCGTGGCGCATTGCGCCAGCCTGGCCGGTGACGCCGCCGCCAGCGACGGTAGCAACGATGTCGACCTTGCCAACCAGACCAGTGGTCTCCAGGGGCTGGCGGACGATCAGCTTCAGGGTCTCCAGACCGAAGTAGTCATCCATGTCACGGCCGTTGATGGTGATGGAACCGGTGCCGTTGGGGAACAGGTGGACACGGGCGACGGAAGACTTCCGGCGGCCGGTACCATAGTGGTAAGGCTTCTTGCTCTTATACATTGTCTAGTTCCTCCTTATTCTGCGGCCCACAGTTCGGGCTTCTGTGCTGCGTGGATGTGCTCGGCGCCGCGGAAAATCTTCAGGCGGGACAGAGAATCCTTGGTGATGATGTTGCGGGGCATCATGCCGCGGACAGCAACCTTCATAGCCAGCTCGGGCTTCTCCTTCATCAGCTTGCCGTACTTGGTCTCCTTCAGGCCGCCGACGTAACCGGAGTGGGTGCGGTAGAACTTCTGCTCCAGCTTCTTGCCGGTCAGAACTGCCTTCTCTGCGTTGATGACGATGACGAAATCGCCGCAGTCAGCGTGGGGGGTGTACTCGGGCTTATGCTTGCCGCGCAGCAGGGTAGCTGCCTGAGCTGCGGTCTTACCGAGGGGCTTGCCAGCGGCATCCAGGATATACCACTTGCGCTCGATGTTGCCCTTGTTAGCCATAAAAGTGGACATAGGGTCGAACCTCCAATTAAAATTTCTTATCAAATGAACGGACCTTTCCCGGCTTTACAAACCGGCCTGTTTGCCTTTATAATGCTTAAAAAAAGCCGGGCAAAAGGGAGCCGTTTTTTCAGCGGACCTTATTATAGTACAGGGGAAGTCCAATGTCAACGACTTTTCAAAAATTTTTAATTTACCTCATTGAATTCTCTTGAATCCTCCCTTTTCCTCCCTCAATCTCTTGATATCTCACTTTCGATTTTCATTTTTTGTTTTCCAGGAGTGTACTGACCATGAAAAAGATCCTCTCCCTCCTGCGCAGATGCGTGGAAGATTACGACATGATCCAGGACGGCGACCGGGTGGCCGTGGGCGTGTCCGGCGGCAAAGATTCCTTGATTTTATTGGCTTCTCTGGCCCGCCTGTCCCAGTTCTACCCCAAGAAATTCACCGTGGAGGCCTTCACCGTGGACATGGGCATCGAGGGCATGGACCTCTCCCCCATCCAGTCCTTCTGTGACGAACTGGGGGTCCCCTGCCACATCATCCCCACCCAGATCAACAAGGTCATTTTTGAGACCCGGAAGGAAAAGAATCCCTGCGCCCTCTGCGCCAAGATGCGCAAAGGCTCCCTCCACGAGGCCATCCTGGCCGAGGGCTTCCACAAGGTGGCTCTGGGCCACCACTACGACGACGCCGTAGAGACCTTCTTCCTCTCCCTCTTCTACGAGGGCCGCCTGTCCTGCTTCCACCCGGTCACCTACCTGGACCGGGCCGACGTGACCCAGATCCGCCCCCTCCTCTATGTGAGCGAGAACATGGTCAAGGAGGCCACCAACCGGCTGAACCTGCCCGTGGTCCACAACCCCTGCCCCGCCGACGGCTACACCAAGCGGCAGGAGGTCAAGGACCTCATCGTCGAGCTGGAGGAACGGTATCCCAAGCTGCGGGAGTACGTCTTTTCCTCCATGCAGCGTCTTCCCCTGCCCAACTGGGGACCCATTGAGCTCAAGCGCAGACCGCCCACGGAATGATTTTTAAGAATGATTTAAGATTTTGTTCACAGAATCACCACAGGCAGAGCCCTCTGGCATGCTATCATAGAATCATAAGGTACTCCCCCATAAAGCAAGGAGGTTCCCTATGAAAAATCTCTTATGGGTTCTATGTCCCCTTTTCTGCCTGATCCTTCTCACCGCCTGCAGCGGCGAGGATCCCCAGGGCACCTGGACTTCCGTGGAGGGCTATCAGTTCTCTTGGGAGGATGTCCTGGGCACGGAGACCGACACCCAACCCTTCGACGCAAGTATTCTCAACGACCCTGAACACGATTACAACTTCAAAGGCTGGCTGGACGAGACCACCGCCCTGTGCACCCGCAGCAATGCCGGCAGCTTCTCCTGCTACGAAATGGTGGCTGTGTCCCTGGATGGGCAGGTCACCGTGCTGGAGGCTGATGTACACCCCCACACCATGATCACCGCCCAGAACGGGCTGGTCGCCTTTGGCAGCTACTACGAGACCATCCTGGATGATGTCATCACCTTCGCCCGTTGGAACGGGGACGAGACCCTGACCATTCTCTACGAGTTCCGGGACGGTATCTCCTTCCACACCACCCACTTCTTCAGTCCCGACGGCACCAAAGCGGTCATCGGCTGGACCCCGGAGGTCCCCAGCACCCAATGGCAGGTCCGCATCGTGGACCTGAAGACTGGCAGCTGCCAAGACCTGACCCCGCCCGGTCTGGAGAGCGAAGAACCTCTCCTGCTCCTAGCTCACTGGCAGGATGACAGCACCCTCTTTGTCTCGGCCACCGATATGCTCCCCGACGGCTACTGCACCGCGTGGGAATACACGCTCCCCTGAATACAGCAACGCCCCCGACCATCGGTCAGGGGCGTTTTTCACGTCCAGTTTTCCAATAAAGTAAAGGTCCGCTTGTCGAAAGCCAGAATTCCCTCCTCCCGGAGCTTGGACAGCTCCCGGGTCATGGCCGACCGGTCGGCACAGAGGTACTCCGCCAGCTCGCTCCGGCCCATGGGGATGGTGAAGGTCAGGCTTCCTGCCCGCTCGGCCTGGCGGGTCAGGTAAGTCAGGAGCTTTTCCCGGATGCTGGTCCGGGAGACCACCTCCAGCTTTTCGATGAGCTCCAGGTTCTTCTCGGCGATCAGCTCCACCATGTTCTCGATCATCCGGTGGTGGAACCGGCAGACCAGCTTACAGGCATGAAGGATCCGGTCGTAGTCCAGGATGAGCACCCGGCAGTCGTCCCGGACCTGGAAGGCCACCGTCCGGTTCCGGGCCTGGAGGCAGGAATAGGTCTCTCCAAAGAGATTGCCCACCGTCAGAACGGTCAGGATGGACTTTTTTCCAAAATAGTCCTCGCTGATCATCTCCACAGATCCCTCCAGCACCACCCCCATGAGGGGCTTTCCTCCAGAGGTGGTCTCGATGAACTCTCCCTTCCGGGCCGTAACCTCCCGGGCAGACAGGCACTTGAGCATGGCCGTCAGGTCATCCGGGTGGATCTGGCGAAAGAGGGGGCACTCCGCCACCAGCTTTTCTGCATCCATACAGGTCGCCTCCTTTCCTTGTCTCCAGTGTAAATTATTTTCCCAAATGATGCAACTGCAACATTCCATCTTTTTTCCCCCTGATACAATAGGGTCACCAAAGAACGAAACAGGAGGTACCCCCTATGAACAAGCATCCCATGCACAAGGCTGACCGTCAGCTCTCCCCCGAAGATACCCTGGCCATCCTGAAGAAGGGTGACCACGGCACCCTGTCCGTCAACGGCGACGACGGCTACCCCTACGCCGTTCCCATCAACTACATTGTAGTGAACGACAAGGTCTATCTCCACTCCGCCCCCTACGGCTACAAGATGGAGTGCCTGGAAAAGAGCAAGAAGTGCTGCTTCTCCGTCATTGTCTCCGCCCAGATCCTCCCCAGCAAGATCACCGCCGCCTTTGAGAGCGTCATCATCACCGGCGATGTGGCCATGGTCACCGACGAAGCCGAAAAGCGCGCCGCCCTGGAGGCCTTCGTCACCCAGAAGCACCCCGGCTACGAAGAGATTGGCTTTAAGATGATCGACAAGCTCTTCCACAAGACCGCTCTCCTGCGTGTGGACGCCCAGGAGATGACCGGCAAGGCTTACAAGGGCTGATCCTGTTGTCGAAAGGCCCGGTAACAATCGTGCCTTTCAACCAATAAAAAACTCCTCCGAATCATGCTGATGAAAAGCAGATTCGGGGGAGTTTTTGTTTAGATTCCAAGAAGGATCTTTGCCACCTGGAAGTACAGCAGCAGGGTGGTCACGTCCACCACCGTAGAAATGAAGGGGCTGGCCATGACGGCAGGGTCCACGTGGATCTTCTCTGCCAGCAGGGGCAGGATGCAGCCCACGGTCTTGGCGCACAGGACGGTCAGGACCATGGTCAGGCAGATGACGGCTGCCACCGGTACGGTGACACCCTCGTTGCCCAGGATCATCTTGTCCACCACCAGGAGCTTGATGAAGTTACAGGAGGCCAGGGTCACGCCGCAGAGGACACCCACACGGATCTCCTTCCAGATGACCCGGACGGTGTCACTGAACTCCACCTCACCCAGGGACAGGGCACGGATGACCGCCACAGAGGACTGGGTGCCGCTGTTGCCGCCGGTGCCGGTCAGCATGGGGATGAAGGCGATGAGGGCGGAGCAGGCCGCCAGGGAGCTCTCAAAGCCCGTGAGGACCATACTGGTCAGGGTGGCCGAAAGCATCAGGATGAGCAGCCAGGGCACACGGGATTTCCAGGTCTCAAAGACGCCGGTTCTCAGGTAAGGCTTGTCACTGGGGGTCATACCGGCCAGCAGCTCGAAGTCCTCGGTGGTCTCTTCCTGAAGGACGTCGATGGCGTCGTCGATGGTGACGATACCCACCAGACGGCCCTCCTGGTCCAC
>JAFZEB010000078.1 GCA_017560855.1 Ruminiclostridium sp. | reverse complement strand
CGTAGCCCCCGTCCAGATACTGGCTCCGGCGGCTGGCCAGGGCCATCATGCCGAACTCGTCGCTCATACCAAACATGGCCACCATATTCCGGGCCACGTTGGTGGCATCCTGGATATCCTGGGAGGCCCCGTTGGTCATGGTGTTCAGCACCACTTCCTCGGCGGCTCGGCCGCCCATGGACACGGCGATCTGGGCCATGAGCTCCTCTCTGGTCCGCAGGTTGGTCTTGTCCTCCTCGGGCATCAGCAGGGTGTAGCCCAGAGAGCCCTGGGTGTGGGGGACAATGGTGATCTTCTGGACCGGCTCGGAGTTCTTCTGCTTGTAGGCCACCATGGCGTGACCCACCTCGTGGTAGGCCACCAGTTTCTTTTCAAACTCGGTGAGAACGCTGCCCTTTTTCTCGGTGCCGGCAATGACCAGCTCGAAGGCGGCCAGCAGGTCCTGCTGGTTCACGGCCTTACGGCCCAGACGGACGGCCCGGAGGGCGGCTTCGTTCACCAGATTGGCCAGGTCGGCACCCACGCAGCCAGCGGTGGCCAGAGCCACCTTCTTCAGGTCTACGTCCTCAGCCAGACGGATCCGGCGAGTATGGACCTGGAGGGTGGCCAGACGGCCTGCCAGATTGGGCCGGTCGATGGTGATCCGGCGGTCAAAACGACCGGGACGCAGGAGGGCCTGGTCCAGGACCTCGGGCCGGTTGGTGGCCGCCAGAAGGATGATGCCTTTGGTGGGGTCAAAGCCGTCCATCTCGGCCAGCAGCTGGTTCAGGGTCTGTTCCCGCTCATCGTTGCCTCCCATGCGGTTGTCACGGGACTTACCAATGGTGTCGATCTCATCGATGAAGACGATGCAGGGGGCCACCTTGCTGGCCTCCTTGAAGAGGTCACGGACACGGGAGGCACCCACGCCCACGAACATCTCCACAAAGTCCGAACCGGAAATGGAGAAGAAGGGGACACCTGCCTCACCGGCCACCGCCTTGGCCAGCAGGGTTTTACCAGTACCGGGCGGGCCCACCAGGAGAGCACCCTTGGGAAGCTTGGCACCGATCTCGGTGTACTTGCCGGGGTTGTGGAGGAAGTCGATGATCTCCACCAGGGACTCCTTGGCCTCATCCTGTCCGGCCACGTCAGCAAAGGTCACACCGGTGGATTTTTCCATGTAGACCTTGGCGTTGGACTTGCCTACGCCGCCAAGGCCGCCCATGCCGCCGCCCAGCTTGCGCATGAGGAAGAAGAACAGACCGAACATCAGGGTCATGGGCAGGATATAACTCAGCAGGAGGCTCATGAGATAGGAGGATTCCTCCTGCATCTCGGAGTAATATTTTACGTCATGCTCCTTCAGCAGGGGAAGAAGCTGGTCATCGTCCACGGTGAGGGTGGCGGTCACATAGGGGGTGGCTCCGCCGTCCTCCATCTGCTTGGCCAGGACCTCGGCCAGGTCGGAGCTTTCCGCCTCGTCGGGCAGGTCCTCCTTCAGGTAGAAGGTGTACTTGTTGTTGGCCAGCTCCACGGTGGCCACTTCGTCATTCTCCACCATCTGGATAAACTCAGAGTAGGGGACTTCTTCGGTGCCGGCGTTTCTGATCTCCCCCAGCATGAAGTTGAAGAAGATGACCACCACCACCGCCCAGAGAATGGCGGTGAAGATATTTCGTTTCTTAGGGGGAGGCGGGGTACCGCCGCCCTTTTTGCCGTTGTTCTTGTCAGGGTTCAATGGATGGATTCCTCCTGTTCCGGGTGACACACCCGTTTCTGGTGTATGTATTGGGGGAAGGATTTATCCCCCGCAGATACAAATTGCATGGAATATGCTACCATAATTCCCCATTGATTGCAAGGAACAGCCGTGTCTCCGGTGTAAAGATTCTGTGAATGAGAAAACCGCCTCCCCAGTGGGGAAGCGGCTGCTGTTTAATATCGTCTGATCAACCCGACCACTTTGCCGATGATCTGGGCCCGGGTGCCGTCGATGGGCTCATAGTCCGGGTTTTCCGGCAGAAGCCAGACCTGACCGTTCTTTTTGGACAGGGTCTTCACGGTAGCCTCGTCCTCGAAGAGGGCCACCACGATCTCGCCGCTGTGGGCCTCGGGCTGGCGGCGAACCACCACCAGGTCGTCGGGGAGGATGCCCGCATAGAGCATGGACTCGCCCCGGACTTTCAGGGCAAAGTAGTCCTCAGGGTGAGGGCCAGTCTGGAAGGAGACATATTCCTCGATGCACTCCTGGGCCAGGATGGGGGAACCGGCGGCCACGTTGCCCAGCACAGGAACCATATCCTCCTTGGGCTCGTCCTCCTTCTCCAAAAGGGTGATGGAGCGGGTCTTGCCCCCATCCCACTGGATGAGTCCCGCCGCCCGGAGGTTATCCAGGTGGAACTTCACCGTGGAGGGAGACTTCAGCCCCAGGTGCTCGCCGATCTCACGGACGGTGGGGGGGTAGCCGTATTCCCGGGAAAAGTCCCGGATGAAGTCATAGATCTTCTGTTGTTTGGGGGTGAGGTTTGCCATACTGTCGCCCTCCCATATCTTGTGGTTGGCTGTATTTTACCACACAAATGTGTACAAGTCAAACGTATGTTCGAAAAAAGTACCTTCCCGAGGACTCAGGAAGGTACTTTACAGAAATTTTTTGCGTTTTTAATACTGAGCAGTCCACAGGGAGATGAGAACCACGGGAACCAGCCACAGCAGCAGGAAGAGGGACAGGTTCCAGGCGCACATGGAGCTTAAGGCACCGGCGCTGGACAGGGTGGCCGTCAGGAGGACACCCACCACGGCGCTGACGTTCACCATCCAGGCAGCCAGACGATGGGCCCGGCGGATGCGCTTGGCACCGGCTACAGCCTGGGCAAAGGGGGCCAGACCCTCCTTGCAGAGGACGGCCACGGGGTTTGGGCTGTGGACCTGATTGGGTCCGGTGAGGCTCACCCGGCGCTGGAGGTCCGGGATGGAGAGCTGGTCCACCGGCAGCTTGCCTCTCAGCCGGAGTTTCTGGGGGTTCAGGTTAAAATCACGAACCGCCAGGATGGGGTTGAACCGATGGGCAAAGAGAGTCCGCAGAGCAGGCTCCACCGTGGGGTGGATGTTGTAGCTCAGAACGAACATACCGGCCACTTCACGGTTCACCACGCAGAAGACGGCGTCCTTGGCCCGGACGCCTTCGGGCAGGGTAATGCCCTGGCGGGTCATGAAGTCACCGTTGCCCACCAGGACCTGCTGGCCCTGGACCACACCCACGATGCCGTTTTCCTGGAGGATG
>JAFZEB010000008.1 GCA_017560855.1 Ruminiclostridium sp. | reverse complement strand
CTTGAAATTTATCCGGGGAAGTGCTATACTGACCACACTGAAAATCAAACACGCAGGATTGGTATATCGGTATTACCCCAGCTTCCCAAGCTGGTGAGGCGGGTTCGACTCCCGTATCCTGCTCCAGAAAAAAGCACTTGCTTTCGCAAGTGCTTTTTTCCATGAAGCGCACCTAACGGTGCATGAAGAAATGAAGCAGGGCTTCGTCCTATGAAGCGGGCCTGGCGGCCCATGCATCGTCATCGGTGCGCTTCTCTTCATGCCGCACAAAGTGCGGCGCTTCATGGCGGCACCGCCGCCCCTTCATGTTTGCGAAGCAAACCCTTCATTGAACCCTTTCCCAGTTTATGTTATGCTATGCAAAAGAGGTGATTTCTTGTGAGAAATGATGCACTGTCTGTCCAATCCATGGATTTTGCCGTTTCTATCATTCAGCTTGTGAAAGAACTGAAACAAAACCGGGAAACCATCATCTCCAACCAAATCGGCAGAAGCGGCACTTCCATCGGCGCAAACATTCGGGAAGCTCAGTATGCCCACGGCAGAGCCGACTTTATTGCCAAAATGCAGATCGCATTGAAGGAGGCCAACGAAACCGGATATTGGCTGGAGCTTCTTTTCCGAACCGGATACCTCTCTCAGGAAGCTTACCAAAAACTCGAAGCAGACTGCTCCAACCTTCGCATTATGCTGATTTCGTCCATCAACACAGCCAAAAAGAACAGCACATGACCAAAACGCCGCCTTCCCGCAGAAAGGCGGCGTTTTTCAAAAAAACTGTGAGATTTCCCCTCTCTTTCCGGTCTAATAGGGTGAGAGACAAACAGAAACGAGGTGAAGCCCTGTGAACGACCACAACATCATAGACCTGTTCTTCGCCCGGGAGGAAGCCGCCATCGAGCATACCAGTGACAAATACGGCAGTCGACTCTTCACTCTGGCGGACCACATCCTGCGCAATGACCAGGACGCCGAGGAAAGCGTCAGCGACACCTATCTCAAAGCCTGGGACACCATCCCGCCCCAGCGGCCCCGTCACTTCTTCGCCTGGCTGGCCAAGATCTGCCGTAATTTCGCTCTGAAACGGCTGGAATGGAACACCGCCGCCAAGCGGAACGGTGATGTAGTCAGCCTCACCCAGGAGTTGGAGCTGTGTATCCCAAATCCCTGTCGGCAGATGGATGCCCTGGAACTGGGGCAAATTCTGGACGCATTTCTGCGGGAGCTTACCCCGGACAACCGTCTGGTCTTCCTGCGGCGGTACTGGTTCGGGGACTCCATCGGAGAGATCGCCGCTCGATACGGCATCGGGGAAAGCGCCGTAAACATGCGTCTGAACCGGACCCGGGCCAAGCTCCGGGCACACCTGGAAAAGGAGGGGATCCCAGTATGAACGGACGAGACATTTTCCTGGCCCTGGACTTCATCGGGGAAGACCTGGTGGAAGGCGCCGAATTCGACGCCTTCCACGCCCAACGCAGAAAACTGCGGCCCATGCTGGCCGCCGCTCTCATCGCCGTGCTTCTTCTGGCCGGGCTGGTGGGCGGGGCCATGGCCTACGGCCAGGGCTGGTTTGCAGGCTTCTTCCGAGAGGCCAGCGGCGGACCCCTGACCCCGGGCCAGATGGGCTACCTACAGAACCAGGAGCAGATCATCGCCCAGACTCAGACCCATGACGACTGGACCATCGAACTCCGATCGGCCCTCAACGACGGCACCACCGCCTATATCATTCTGGGGGTGACCGCCCCCGAAGGGACCAGTCTGGAACCCAGAATGGACGGAAACACACAGCTGGACTTCTTCGGCCCCGGAAACACCAGGGATCTCATCACCTGCACCATGGGCGTGGATTGGGACAACCTGCATCTGGACTGGGTGGAGGACGGGGACGGCCTGGACCACACCAAGAACTATGTGATCCAGATAAACCCCAATAAGGGAAAGCTGAAGGATCCCTTCGGTGCCAAAGCTGTCTACCACATTACGATTGAAAATATCATTTGCCAATCCACCAACCAAACCTACTACCAGCATCTGATGGACACCAAGTATAAAGGCCAGGATGCCATCATGTTCACCCACGAGGAGACCCTGCAACTCCATCCCACAGAGGTCCTGGCCCAAGGGGTATGGGAGTTTGACGTGACCTTGAACGGAGAAACCCCCAAGGCGGAACTCATATCCAAGCCCATCCCCACCCAGGCCCTTGTGTATCAGAAAGAAAAGGGGGGAATTTACGAAACAGAGAATGTGACCCTCACTTCTGTCATCCTGCGTCCCCTCAGCATCACATTGTATTGCAGTTCCTCTGCCAGCTACCCCAGCTTTGCCACCGGAGATGACCAGGTTTTCGCCGTTCGAAAGGACGGCAGCCGCATCCAACTGCTACCTGGCGGCGCCCAAGGAAAGCTCTACCAGGAACTGAAAGCCGAGGCTCCCTTAATCCTTGACGAGCTGGACCACATCCTTCTGGCCGACGGGACCAAGATCCCGGTGGGGTGAACCACGCCTGTTGGGCGGGCGATTCGTGAATCGCCCCTGCGAACACCGCCACATCTAATATCCACCACAAGCTGCACCAAAATTTCTTTTCCGTTCCCGTTGTTCTCCCTCTCATTTTGTGGTAAAATAAATGAACGCACACATTTTCAACGGAACCACGAAAATTTTTCATAGAAAGAGAGCGTCTTATGAGCTACGACAAGGAACTGGTGGCCCACAAGCTTGGCCGATGGGAGAATTACCTGAACAATTACAAGCTCCCCGCTTGGAAGGAGCTGCCCGACATCGGTCTCTATATGGATCAGGTTATCGCCCTGCTGGGTCAGTACCTGGATTTCATCCCCGTGGAGGACCAGAAGAACAAGCCCGTCACCCCCACCACCATCAACAACTACGTCCGCCTGAAGGTCATGCCCGCCCCGGAAAAGCGGAAGTATTACCGCATCCACATTGCCTACCTCATCATGATCTTCACCCTGAAGCAGGGCACCAGCATCAACGGCATCCAGCAGCTGCTGCCCATCACCGCCGATGAGGAGGAGGTCAAGACCTTCTATACCCACTACATTGAGCGCCTCCAGGAGATCGCCCTCTTCTACACCACCCAGACCCGCACCGCCGCCGAGCAGATCCTGGGCGACCCCAGCGAAGAGAACCACCGGGAGGACGCCGTGGAACACTTCATCATCCAGAGTATCCTCATGTCCGGCTTCTCCCGCATCCTGGCCGAAAAGCTCCTGCGCCTCCAGGACGCCGACACCCAGCAGGTCCTGGACCTGGAAAGCATCAGCGGCGGCACCTGGCACCGGTCCATGGAAATGACCCAGAAAAAGGAGGACTGACCCATGCTCTTTGATACCCACGCCCATTACTACGCCTCCGCCTTCAACGAGGACCGGGACGAAGTCCTCTCCTCCCTGCCCGGGGAAGGGGTGGGCCTGGTCCTCTGCCCCGGCAACGACCTGTGGTCCTCCCGCCGGTGCATTGAAATGGCCGAGCAGTACCCCCATATCTACGCCGCCGCCGGCATCCATCCCGAGGATGCCCTGAACCTGCCGGAAGACTGGCTGGCTCAGATCGAAGAAATGGCCGCCCACCCCAAGGTGAAGGCCATCGGCGAGATCGGCCTGGACTACTACTGGAAGGAAGTCCCCCACGACCTCCAGAAGGAGGTCTTCCGGGCCCAGATGGCCCTGGCGGAAAAGCTGGACCTCCCCGTCATCGTCCACGACCGGGAGGCCCACGCCGACTGTCTGGCCATCGTCAAGGAGTTCCCCAAGGTCCGGGGTGTCTTCCACTGCTACTCCGGCAGCGCCGAGGACGCCAAGACCCTGGTGAAGCTGGGCTGGCACCTGTCCTTCACAGGCACCATCACCTTCAAGAACGCCCGAAAGGCCCCTGAGGTCATCGCCGCTGTGCCCATGGAGCGCATCATGGTGGAGACCGACGCCCCCTACATGGCGCCCACCCCCTTCCGGGGCAAGCGGTGCGACTCCCGGTACGTCTACCGGATGGCCCAGACCATCGCCGAGATCAAGGGCCTGACCCGGGAAGAGGTGGAGACCATCACCACCGAAAACGGCAAGCGGCTCTTCAACATCGAGGGCTGAGCCTATGAACCCCAACAATATCGTCACCTATGACTACTTCGGCAGTCTCTACATCAACATGACCAACCGGTGCGACTGCCGGTGCGTCTTCTGCATCCGGGACCAGGAGGGCTCCGGCCTGGGTGGCCTCTGGCTGGACGGGGAACCCACCCGCCAGGAGGTCCTGGATTCCATTCTGAACATGGACCCCACCGCCTATCCGGAGATCGTCTTCTGCGGCTACGGAGAACCCACCTGCCGCCTGGACGACATGCTCTGGATCTGCGACCGTCTCCATGAGACCCTGGGGGATACCTGCCCCCCCATCCGCCTGAACACCAACGGCCACGGCTCCCTCATTAACCACCGGGATGTGACCCCTGAGCTGGCCGGACGGTTGGATGCCGTCTCCGTGTCTCTCAACGGCTCCAATCTGGAGGAATACCTGCGCCTGACCCGCCCTGGCTCTGGGGAGAAGGCCTGGCAGGCCATGCTGGACTTCGTCCGGGATGCGGGCAAGTACGTCCCCAAGGTCATGGTGTCCATCGTGGACTATGACAAAAGTGAGGCTGAGATCGAGGCCTGCCGCCAGCTGGCGGAAAGCCTGGGGGCTATTTTTAGGGTACGGCCCTTTGCGTAAATAAAAATCCCACGGCATATGCCGTGGGATTTTTGCGTTCTCAGTCAAAAATATCTGCGATGTCCACACCGATGGAGGCCTTCTCTCCCGCCTCGTTGGCACAGTCGATGGCCAGGACCACCGCCAGAGCCTGAAGCTCCAGGGAGGGGTCGGGGATGTCGATGGCGTAGCTGTCACCCCAGCTGATCCACTCCTTGGCAATAGAGAAAATGTGTCGACCTTGCTGGGTGGCGGTAAAATTCAGCCCATAGAAGTTGCCTTCGATCTCCCAGCCCACCCCTTCCAGGGCATACTTGTGGCGGAGGAGGGTGATCTTCTTCACCAGTCGGCCAAACTCCCGGCCGCGGATGATGATGTCATACCGGGGCAGCAGGCTGACCACCTTCTGGCGGATGGTGATGACCTCCTCGCCGAAGCGGTCGTAGACATGGAGCTTCTTGCCAATGGAAATGAGCTCGCCCTGGGCGGTGTAGCGGTCTTCGCCATATTCGTCCTTGATGGTGAATTTGTCGGTCCAGGAAAAGACCTTTTCTTTGATGTAGAGTTTCATGGAATGACCTCCTTTTTCACGGGCCGATGTGGTCATCGTCCCCTACAATTCATGTTTCTTCTGCTGCCAAGCGGTCCAGCTTTCGAAAACTCCGGACCACCATGGTCCCGGCCAGAACCACCGCCAGGAAATCAGCAATGGGACCGGCATAGAGGACGCCGTCCAGGCCCCAGATGAGGGGCAGGATGATAAGCAGGGGCAGGAGCAGGAAGCCCTGTCGGGAAACGGACAGGAAAAGACTCTGCTTGACCTCGCCGATGGAAGTAAAGTAGTTTCCGGCCAGGGGCTGAATGCCGAAGAGGCCTACCATGAGAAGGTAGATCTGCAGGTAGTCCTCACCAAACTGGAAGTACAGTTCCTCCCCTGTGCCGAAGATAGACAGGACCTGGTGGGGGAAGAGCTGGAAGAGGGCAAAGGCCCCGAAGCTGAACACCAGACCCACTGCAAGAGCCCGCTGAAAGGTCCCCTTCACCCGGCTGTAGTTTTTGGCACCCATGTTGAAGCTGAGGATGGGCTGACAGCCATGGGCCAGACCCACCACGAAGGAGATCATGATGGCGTTGACCTTGCCCACCACACCGGCCACCGCCAGAGGGATATCGCTGCCATAGATGGACAGGGCTCCGTAGTAAACCAGGGTGTTGTTCAGCACCACATTCACCAGGGTCATGACCATGTGGTTGGCAAAGCTGGCGGTGCCCAGCTTCAGGATACGGGTAGCAAAGGTCTTTTGGATTCCCAGGGAGGCCCGTTCAATGGGGAAGGTCTTGAACTTGGGAAAGTACGCCAGACAGATCAGGAAAGATACCACTTGGCTGATGACCGTGGCGATGGCCGCCCCCCGAATACCCATGCCCAGAGGGAACATAAACAGCCAGTCCAGGAAGATGTTCAGACCGGCACCCACCAGGGAGGAGGTCATGGCCACCTTGGGGCTGCGGTCGGCCCGGATGACGGGATAGACACCGTTGGCGAAGATCACGAAGGGCATACCCCAGACGGTGATGGAAAGGTATTCCCGGGCATAGGGCAGAACGGTATCGGTGGCGCCGCAGAGGCGGAGGATGGGGGTCTCGAAGAGGAGGACCGCCACGGTAAACAGGATACCCACCAGGGTCACCAGGGTCAGGCCGGTGCCCACGAAAGCTTTGGCATCCTCCTCCTGTTTGGCACCCAGGGAGAGGTTGAAGTTGGCGGCCAGACCCACGCCCACCAACTGGGACATGGCGATGGACAGGGAGACCAGGGGGAAGACCACGTTGGTGGCGGCGTTGCCCAGCATGCCCACCACCTGGCCGATGAAGATCTGGTCGGTGATGTTGTAGACCGAGCCCACCAGCATGGCGATGATGGAGGGAACGGCAAATTTATAGATGAGAGGCCCCAGAGGGGCGGTGCCCAGGGGATTGCCCTGAGGCGGTGCGGAGACAGGTTTCATGGAAAACCCTTCTTCCATTATAAAATATGTGTGTAAGTTAAGGATAGAGGAAAAGGGACGGGTTGTCAATGGGGGTGTACAGTATACTCGTGCTGTCCCGTTGTAGGGGCGCTTCATGAAGCGCCCGCCACGTGGTTCGATGACCCAAGCTCCCCGGGCGATTCGTGAATCGCCCCTACGAATACGGAAAGGATTGCACAACCCTTGTAGGGGCCGAGAAGGTGAATTGGCCAAAGGCCAAGAGAGGCTGGCCTGGGCCATGCCCACATCGGCCCACTCTCTAAGATTACGAAAAACTTTTGAGCGACGAGGCTCGACTCGCTCCCTTGTCCCACAAAGGCTCACGCCTTTGCAGGAGCCCGGGTACCTCCTGATTGAAAAATCTGCGGTCACACCGCAGATTTGGAGGTGGAGGTAGCGAGTATCCACCCGCACATTGCTAACCCTTTACGATGGCAGCAGTGACGAGGCTCGACTCGCTCCCTTGTCCCACAAAAGCTGACGCTTTTGCGGGAACCCGGGTTACCTCCTGATTAAAAAATCCGGGGCTACACCCCGGATTTGGAGGTGGATGTTAGCGAGTCCGAGCTACCTTTCGCTCCAAAAAAAGAAGTCCACATCCTTACGGATGCGGACTTCTTTTTTGGAGCGAGTGACGAGGCTCGAACTCGCTACCTCCACCTTGGCAAGGTGGCGCTCTACCAGATGAGCTACACTCGCATATGGTGCCCAGGGCCGGAATCGAACCAGCGACACGCGGATTT
>JAFZEB010000077.1 GCA_017560855.1 Ruminiclostridium sp. | reverse complement strand
CCGTTTCAAATTCTTACTTCAGTTCGTCCAGGCGGGCCTTGTTTGCGGCAATGCGGGCCTCGATCTCCTCCAGCTGGGCGTAGAGGTCTGCAAAGCCTTCCTCTGCCACAGGGTTCTCCAGGACGTAGCGCTTGCCGATCTCGGCGTAGATGCGCTTCTTGTTCTCCTCCTCGGAGACATTGTCCAGGTTCAGCTTGGCGGTCTCGCCCAGTTCCTTGGCCTTACCCAGGCCCACATAGGTCAGGTTCTTGGCCTTGTTGGTCAGGTTCTTCCAGTCTGCCATATGTTTGTACCTCCTTGATGGGATGTAATGGTTTCTACTTGTATTATATCGGTTTTCCACCCATTTGACAAGCAAAGCGGTGGATTTCCTCTTTTCATCCGGGGCAATGCCCGATATAATAACAGTATATCCTATGCAACTTCATGCAGGAGGTACCTATGACCATTTCCTACGCCCCCCTGGAAGGCATTACCAACTGGGCCTTTCGGGCCCTCCACCACAAGATGTTTTCCGGGGTAGACTCCTATTATACCCCCTTCTGGACCCCTACGGTGGACTCCCCACTGGCCGGACGGGGTCTCACGGATATGCTCCCGGAAAACAACCAGGGCATCCCGGTGGTCCCCCAGCTTCTCACCAACCAGGCTGAGGCCTTTCTCCCTGCGGCCCGACTCCTTCAGGATATGGGCTACCGGGAGGTCAACCTGAACCTTGGCTGTCCCTCCGGCACAGTCTTTTCCAAAAAGAGAGGTTCCGGGTTCCTGACCCAACCCCAAGAGATGGACCGCTTCTTCGACCAAATTTTTTCTGCCGATCTGGACATCAAGATCTCCGTCAAAACCCGGGTGGGCGCCGAATCCCCCGAGGAGTGGGCAGCCATTCTGGACATTTATAACCGCTACCCCATCCACGAGCTGACCATCCACCCCCGGGTCCGAAAGGACTTTTATAAGGGCGAGGTCCGGATGGAGACCTTCCGCTATGCCGTAGAGCAGGCCAGGATGCCCCTGTGCTACAACGGCGACCTGAACTCCGCCCAGGACTGCCGGGACTTTGCCGCCGCCTTCCCCACCATCCAACACGTAATGGCTGGCCGGGGTCTGGTGGCCAACCCTGCCCTGGCCCGGGAGTTAAAAGGGGGCCCTGCTCTGACCCAGGAAGAGCTTCACACCTTCCACGACCTCCTGTTTGAGGATTACCGCCAGCGGCTCTTTGGTCCCCGCCCTGTCCTGGGCAAGATGAAGGAGATCTGGTTCTACATGGGTTCCATGTTCCAGGGGGCAGAAAAGCCCCTGAAGGCCATCCGAAAAGCAAAGAACCTGGACGACTATACCCATGCCGCCCAGGCCCTCTTCCGGGATGCTTCTCTCATTCCCGGCGGAAAATTTGTTCAGGATCCGTAATCGGTAGGCAGGCTGAAAAGCTCCCGAATGAGACTCTTCTCCTGCTCCACGCTGGTGATATCCAAAGCGTCCACGATGATCCCCGCCCGCTCGATGAGACGGCGGGTCTTAGTGGACCCGGCTGCTGCCCGGATGGCAAGGATGCCATCCTCGGTGTAATAAGACACCCGGGGGACCTTGTTCATGTTGGAAGCCGGGTGCTTCTCAAACCAATACAGGGGCGTGACGAAATCCACGTCCAGCTGGGGTTCTTCCGTAAAGCCCAGGACAGGCGCCCAGTCCAGACCAGGCTTTTGCTGCATCTGGACCCAGCCATAGACAGGATGGCGGTCGTAGCGATACCGACAGGAGCCGTCCTCCTGGACCAGGCCCTCCTCCAACAGAAGGGGCATCCGGGCGTATTCCATGGTGGAACCCACGTCGGTGGTGTAAGTCTTCTCCCCAAACCGGACCCCCAGGACCCGGTGACGGCGGAACTCCACCTTCTCCCCGGTGATGATCCGGGAGTTGTAGCTGGTCACCTGGAACCCCAGGGAGTACAGGAGCCAGTTGTAGAGGGTGTTCAGTTCGGCGCACACACCGCCCCGGCGGCGGGTAATGATTTTATCGAAGAGGGCCTCGTGGTCCAGAGACAGGGGAATCCCCGCCAGGATATCCAGGTTCTCAAAGGGGACGGTCCGCTGATGGGCCTTGTGGATGGCGGTCAACCCCGCCAGGTCCAGGGTCACGGGACCGGTAACGCCAATTCGATTTAAGTAGGCTGCAATCTGCTCCCCGGTCATCTTGGGGCCGTTCTGCTGATTATATAACATAGAAGGGACACCTTCCTTTCTTCTCCCTTCCGTTATAGCACAGGTTTTTGACACAGTCAAAGGATAAATCCGAAAGGAGATGTTGACATGCATCACCATTCCGAATACGCCCTCATCGTTCTTCTCCTGGTCGGCCTGTTGGGCTGGGGCTTCAACACCTATCGGCTGGGGAAGTTCCGGGGAAAGCAAAAAGCCCTTCCCCTGGTTATTGGCGCAGTGCTGCTGTTATTCGCAGCTGTATTTTTCCTGATGACAGGCTGACAGATTTCTTCCCGCCCCCTTGACAACTCCCCCCAAATTTTTTATACTATTTGATTGTAAAAGGCGATGATGGGAAAGAGTATGCGAGATGCGGGGGCTCAGAGAGGGGACGGTTGGTGCAAGTCCCACCCCGGCGGCGCAGAAGGTCGTCCCGGAGCTGTCTGCCGGAACTTTCAGTATGGCAGGCCGGACTCCCCCGTTACGGGAATAGAAGTGCGGATAGAGATATTCTGTCCGAATTCAGGTGGTACCGCGGAACTCGTTTTCGCCCTGAAGCCCAGACGGGCTTTGGGGCGTTTTGTTTTTCTGCGCCCGAAAAGGAGTTATTCTATGAGCGATTCCATCTATCCCTTTGTAAACAAAACCAACTACGACCTGGCCGCTCTCAAGGCCCTGAATGACCTGGCCGAGAAGACCGTCCGCAAGGAGAAGTCCAAGCGCACCCGCACCCTGTGCTATGTCATCGGCGCAGCCTGTCTGGTGGGCGGCGCTCTGGTGTACAACATGCAGAGCACCATCGCAAGCCTGCTTCTTCTCTACGGTGTCCTGCTGCTGTGGGTGGGCATTTCCTGGAAGAACTGGCAGCTCCGCTCCACCAAGAGCCAGCTCAAGCGGGGCATGAACGTCTGCGTCTACGAGTTCGATGACGAGGAGATCATCTGCAACACCGAGGCCGTGGTCAACCGCTACAGCTACGAGCAGGTGGAGGCAGTGGTGGCCAGCCAGCACTACTACGCCATCTTCTTCGACAAGAACAACGGCATCATCATCGACCGAAAGGGCTTTACCGAGGGCGATGACATGTTCTTCAAGTCCTTCATCGGTCAGCACACGCAGCTGCCCATCATGGATGTCTGAGTTTTTATTTCAACCGTGTACAAAGCATTACAGTAAGGAGAACTGCAAGCTATGAGAAAAGAATTACCCAAGGTCTATGACCCCAAAGAGGTCGAAGGCCGCATTTATGCCCAGTGGGAGGAGAACAAGTGCTTCGCCGGTGTCCGTGACGCCAAGAAGAAGCCCTACACCATCGTCATGCCTCCCCCCAACGTCACCGGTCAGCTCCACATGGGCCACGCCATGGACTGCACCCTGCAGGACATCCTGATCCGCTTCAAGCGCATGCAGGGCTATGCCGCTCTGTGGGTCCCCGGCACTGACCACGCAGGCATCGCCACCCAGATCAAGGTGGAAGAGGAACTGCGCGTGAAGGAAGGCCTGTCCCGCTATGACCTGGGCCGTGAGAAGTTCCTGGAGCGTGTCTGGGACTGGAAGAACCTCTACGGCAACCGCATCGTGGAACAGCAGAAGAAGATGGGCGCATCCTGCGACTGG
>JAFZEB010000076.1 GCA_017560855.1 Ruminiclostridium sp. | reverse complement strand
CCTGGACGACTACGACCAGCTGAAAAAGGTGGTCCGGGCCACCCGCAGGAAGGCCAGCGGCTCCTCCTTTGTGAAGGAGAGCATCGGGATGAATGTCCGGGGAAGGTCCAACGGCGAGACGGCCTTTCAGTATTTCACCGATCAGATTCAGGAGAATGCCCTCTACCTTCTGGATGAACCGGAGAACAGCCTGTCCGTCCAGCGCCAGCGGGAGCTGGCCAAGTTTCTGGAGGACTCCGCCCGGTTCTTTGGCTGTCAGATCATCCTGGCCACCCATTCCCCCGTCCTTCTGGCCATGAAAGGGGCCAAGGTGTATGACCTGGACCAGCGACCCATCCAAGCAAGGAAGTGGACCGACCTCCCCGCCGTTCGGGCGTGGTATGACTTCTTCAAAGAACACGCAAACGAGTTTTGAAAGTGAAAACCGCCGCAAATCGTAGGGGCGCATCACGATGCGCCCGCCACCCATAGGGCTTGCCCCACGTTGCCCGGGCGATTCGTGAATCGCCCCTACAAATGGGAGGATGTTGTAATCCCCCCATTATCATATCTGCGCTTGACTGTAAAGCCACTTGACACCTTATCCTGACCATACCAATGGAAGGAGGACGATGTCTATGACCATCAAAGAGATGGAAGCACGCACCGGGCTCACCCGGGCCAACATTCGTTTTTACGAGGCCGAGGGCCTCATCACCCCGGAACGCCGCCCCAATGGCTACCGGGACTACTCGGAAGAGGATATGGCGGTTCTCCAGCGAGTAAAGCTCCTGCGGTCCCTGCACATGTCTCTGGAGGAGATCAAGGCCATCCACGCCGGGGACCACTCCCTGTCCCAGGCTCTGGACCGTCATCTGGTAAAGCTGGAACAGGACCAGGCTGACCTGGAACGGTCCAAGACGATTTGCCAGTCCATGCAGGGGGACGGGGTCCGGTACGAGACCCTGGATGCGCCCCGGTATCTGGAGGAGCTGGAGCGAGCGGCCCAAGGTCCTCCCGCCGAGTTTGCCTCGGACCAGCTGCCCCGGGTGAAAGCCCCCTGGCGGCGGTATTTTGCCAGAAGCTTTGACCTTTTCCTGTACGCAAGCCTCTTAGACCCAATTTTGATCCTGCAGGGGGTCAACATCAGCAATGTCGGCAGTGGTTTGGACCTGCTTTACATGGTGGTAAGCCTCCTGCTCATGTATCTGCTGGAGCCGATCTTCCTTTCCAAGTGGGGGAGCACTCCCGGTAAAGCCATCCTGGGTCTGTGGGTCACTGATTTGGATGGAGAGAGGATGACTCTGTCCGATGCCCGGTCCCGTACCGCCGGGGTTTTGTGGAGGGGCATGGGCTTGACCATCCCCATCTACGAGTGGGTGCGGAACTATAAGAGCTACACGGCTTGTGAAGAAGGTAAGGTCCTGGACTGGGAAACCGACAGCCTGCTGGCCCTGAAGGACACCAAAGTCTGGCGGCCGGTGCTGCTGGTGGTCCTTGTTTTGGGTGTGACCTTTGGCACAGTGGGGCTGAACAACCTCATGGCCCCGCCCCACAACACCGGCGACATCACCGTGGCGGAGTTCTGCGAGAACTTCAACGAGGTGGCCGACTACGCGGATGTCAACCTGGACTATACCCTGGATGCCCAAGGGAACTGGGTGGAAGTCCCCCGAGAAGACAACGTCATTGTCCTTTGGCCGGACACGGTCACCAGTCTGCCGACGTTCACCTTCCGGGAGGAGGATGGTGTGCTCACCGGTCTGACCTACACCATCGAAGGGGAGCAGGGCGGCATCATCCTCGCTCCATATAACGACCATATCATCTTGGCTTTGATGGCTTTTGTGAGTGCCCAGGAGGATTACAGGCCGGGCCTGTTCTCCAGCCCACTGGAGCCGGTGCTGGAAGCTCTTTCTGATTTCATGCCCCGGATGAATACCACCCTCTTTGGGGTGCGTATCACCTGCGTGACCGATTGGCCCCCGGAAGGGGACTACGCCAAGATCGAGTTCTCGATGGATAAAGTAGAATGAGAGGAGGAGTCCCGTGGAACAAACCGTCATCCGATCCCCCATGGGTCCCCTGACCCTCTTTGCAGAGGAGGGATCCCTCACCGCTCTGGTCTATGGAGACTTTGGGGGCTACGACCATCTGCCCCTCTTTGAGGAGGCCCGACGGCAGTTAGAGGAGTACTTTGCCGGGGTTCGGCAAAACTTCGACTTGCCTCTGGACCCAGGGGGCACCGACTTTCAGCGGCGGGTCTGGCGAGCACTTCTGGATATCCCCTACGGCAAGGCCATCTCCTACAAAGAACTGGCCCAGCGGGTGGATCGCCCCAAGGGGTTCCAGGCGGTGGGCCAGGCCAATGGGAAGAATCCTCTCCCCATCCTCATTCCCTGCCACCGGGTTATCGCCGCCGCCGGCAGTCTGGGGGGCTACTCCGCCGGGCTGGACCGGAAGCGGTTTCTTCTGGACCTGGAATGTGTTCCATATCGTGAGACAAAGAAAAAAGGAAGCCCGTAAAGGCTTCCTTTTTTGCGTAATATCAGGGCTTCATGCCGGCGAGTTCCTTCTCGCAGAAGGGGCAGGCAGGGGGGAGACGGCGGTAGAGGATGATGCTCTTGCCGCAGTGGGGGCACTTGCAGAAGCGCCGGAAGAAAAAGCTGAGGGCCAGGCAGAGAACGCCGAAAGCGGCCAGCAGATAGAAGGCAGAGGGGCTGGCAGACATGTCTGCAAAGAACAGGGAGATGATGGAAACGATGCCCATGACCAGCATAACATGGGTGGCCGAGCGGGCGATGGAAAAGCTCATAGGGACCTCCTGGGGGGATATAGTACTTGTTATCTTACCACGGACGGAAGAGAAAGGCAATGAGGCAAACGAAGGAAAAAGGAGAGGCTATTGCCTCTCCTTTTTGGACTTACTGGTTTCTCATCAGCAGATACATGACTGCCTTCTGGGCGTGGAGGCGGTTTTCTGCCTCGTCGAAGATCTCGTCGGCGTGAGCGTCAAAGACCTCGGCGGTGATCTCCTCGCCCCGGTGGGCGGGCAGGCAGTGGAGGACCATGGCCTTCTCAGCGGCCACACCCATGACGGTATCGTTGATCTGATAGTCCTTAAAGATCTCCTTGCGCTGGTTGAACTCCTCCTCCTGACCCATGGAGGCCCACACGTCGGTGTACAGAACATCGGCATCCTTGGCGGCCTCCAGGATGTTGGAGGTGCACTGGAACATGCCGGGGTACTGGGCGGCAAACTCCAGCATAATCGGGTCGGGCTGGTAGGTGTCGGGGCAGGCAATGGCCACCTTCATGCCGGTTTTCAGGCCGCCTGCAATGAGGGAGTTGGCCATGTTGTTGCCGTCGCCGATGTAGCAAAGCTTCAGACCTTCCAGCTTACCTTTGTGCTCCCGGATGGTCTGCAGGTCGGCCAGGACCTGGCAGGGGTGGCAGAAGTCGGTGAGGCCGTTGATGACAGGGATGGTGGCGTACTTGGCCAGGGTGTCCACCTCCTCCTGGGCATAGGTACGGATCATGATACCGTCGCAGAAGCGGGACAGGACCCGGGCGGTGTCCTCCACAGGCTCGTTGCGGCCGATCTGGCTGTCCTTGCCGGACAGGAAGATGGCGTTGCCGCCCAGCTGGTAAATACCGGCCTCAAAGGAGACACGGGTACGGGTGGAGTTCTTTTCAAAAATCATGGCCAGGGTCTTGCCCGCCAGGAAAGGATGGGGGATGCCCTTCTTTTTCATATCTTTCAGCTGGTCGGCTACGTCCAGGATCTCCAGGATCTCTTCGGGGGACAGGTCCAGCAGTTTCAGTAAATCTTTTTTCATAGATACACTCTCCTTATATGCAAATCAAGGACCTCTCGCGGAGGGAGTGTACGGACGAAGTCCGTGCACAGAGCGAAGCGTAAACCACAATTCAGAGCCCGGCGCTGCGGGTCTGAATTGGCCTTTTTTACTCCCGGATCATGGTGCCGATGCCCTCGTGAGAGAGCATCTCCGTGAGGATGGAGTGGGGGATACGGCCGTCCAGGATGTGGGTGCGGTGGACGCCCTTTTCCAGCGCATCCACGCAGCACTGGATCTTGGGGATCATGCCGCCGCCGATGACACCGCTGGCCATGAGGCCGGGGATCTCGTGGAGATGGATCAGGGGGATGAGGGTGGAGGGGTCCTTGGGATCCTGGAGAACACCACGCACATCGGTGAGCAGGATGAGCTTTTCTGCCTTCAGTGCCGCTGCCAGCTCACCGGCGGCAGTGTCGGCGTTGATGTTGTAGGCGGTGTCGTTGTCGATGCCCAGAGCCACGGTAGAGATGACAGGGATGTAGCCGTTTTTCAGGGTGTCGTTGACCACGTCGGGCAGGACCTTGACGATCTTGCCCACCAGACCGTACTTCTCATCCAGCTGCTTGGCCTGGAAGAGAGCACCGTCCAGACCGCACAGGCCGATGGCCTTGCCGCCCAGGTTGTTGATGATGGAAACCAGGCTCTTGTTCACCTTGCCGCAGAGGATCTGTTGGACGATGTCCATGGTTTCCTCGTCAGTGTAGCGCAGGCCGTCCACGAAGTGGCTTTTCTTGCCGATCTTTTCCAGCATCTGGCCAATTTCCGGGCCGCCGCCGTGGACCACCACCACATGGACACCAACCAGATGGAGGAGGATGATGTCGCTGATGACAGCGGTGCGGAGCTCTTCCGAGATCATGGCGTTGCCGCCGTACTTGATGACCACGGTCTTGCCGTAGTACTTCTGAATATAGGGGAGGGCCTCCACCAGAACGGTGGACCGCTCCATGTAGTTGTTCATGTCCATAGGTTTTACATCCCTTCCGACGGGCGTCTCAGCTTCTGTAGTCGCCGTTGATCTTCACGTAGTCGTAGGTCAGGTCGCAGCCCCAGCAGGAGCAGGAGGCCTCGCCCTCGGTCATGGTCACCAGGATGATGACCTCTTCCTCGGACAGGACCTTGGTGGCCAGGTCTTCGTCGAAGACCACGCCCTGACCGCCGGAGCAGACCAGCAGCTCACCGGCCTTGGACTGGAACTTCACTTCCACGGCCTTGGGGTCGAACTGAGCGCCGGAGTAGCCAATGGCGCAGAGGACACGGCCCCAGTTGGCGTCGGCGCCGTAGACGGCGCACTTGACCAGGGGAGAGCGGACCACGGCCTTGGCCATGAACTCGGCCTTCTCCTCGGTCTCGGCACCCTGGACGGTGCAGGTGATCAGATGGCTGGCACCTTCGCCGTCGGCAGCGATCATCTTGGCCTCATACTCCATCACATAGCGGAGGGCGGCGTAGAAGGTGTCGTAGTCTGCGCCGGGGCCGGTGATGGGAGCGTTCCCTGCCAGACCGTTGGCCAGAACGATGCAGGTGTCGTTGGTGGAGGTGTCGCCGTCCACGGTGATGCGGTTGAAGGTCTTGTCCACCACTTCCTTCAGCATGGGGTCCAGAACGGCGGGGTCAATGGCGCAGTCGGTGGTGACCACAGCCAGCATGGTGCCCATGTTGGGGTGGATCATACCGGAGCCCTTGGCGATGGCACCGATCTTGACGGTCTTGCCGCCGATCTCGATCTCCACGGCGATCTCCTTGGTACGCAGGTCGGTGGTCATGATGGCGTGGGCGGCGTTGTTGGAGGCCTTTTCGCTGTCAGACAGAAGGGAAACCAGAGCGGGCACACCGGCTTCGATGGCCTCGATGTTCAGCTCCACGCCGATGATGCCGGTGGAACAGACGCCAAAGTCCTGGGGCTGCAGACCGGTGGCGGCAGCGGCGGCCTTGGCCATGCGGATAGCATTTTCCATGCCCTTGGGGGCGCAGGCGTTGGCGTTGCCGCTGTCCAGGATGACGCCCTGGGCCTTG
>JAFZEB010000075.1 GCA_017560855.1 Ruminiclostridium sp. | reverse complement strand
TGTTGTAGCCGCCCTTCTTCTTGGAGCGGAGGATCTCCAGAGCCTCGGGAGTGAAGTCGGGGGCGATGATGCCGTCGGAGACCTCGGGCTTCAGGTAAGCAGCGGTGGCTGCGTCGCAGGTGTCGCTCAGGGCTGCCCAGTCACCGTAGGAGCACAGACGGTCTGCACCACGGGCACGGATGTAAGCACAGGCAATGGGGGACAGCTCTGCGTCCTCCTCCACAAAGTAGATGGCCTTGTCGGTGTCGCTCAGGGGCAGACCCACGGCAGCGCCGGCGGGAGAAACGTGCTTAAAGGAGGCGGCTGCGGGCAGGCCGGTGGCCTCCTTCAGCTCCTTGACCAGCTGCCAGGAGTTAAAGGCATCCAGCAGGTTAATGTAGCCGGGCTTGCCGCCCAGGATCTCGATGGGCAGTTCTCTGCCGTCGCTGACAGAGATGCTGGCGGGCTTCTGGTTGGGGTTACAACCGTACTTCAGTTCCAGTTCTTTCATTCTTGCACTTCTCCCCTGTTACTGATTCTTGTTGATGATGGTCTCTTCGTAGGCGCCGGTCTCCAGGTCGGTGAAGCGGACATACAGAGAGATCTTGTTGTTCTCGTTCAGGTTGTTCCAGATCATCTGGGTGAACTCTTCCATGTCACCACCGATGGCGATCCGCTCGGGCTCACCCTGGAAGGTGGGAATGGGGTTGCCGTCGGTAACGTAGGTGTGGATGAAGTGGCCCACACCAGCCAGGCCGGGATACTCATAGAAGTAGCGGGCGCAGGCGGAGCCCTCAGCATCGGCGCTCTTCAGGATGGACATCTTATAGCTGCCGTCGGGGGACAGCAGGCCGGAGATGCGGGGGGTCCAGTTGGGGCCGTCGGGCTCGAACTCACGGGTACGCAGGGAAGCCTCGAAGGACAGGCCCTTCTCCAGGAATTCACGGACGGTGTCGGTCTGGTCACCGTTGGTGACGATCAGGCCACGGCCCACCTGGCGGACGGGATGATAGATGATCAGGCTGGGATCAGCCAGCTTGGCGGGGTCGTGCGCCTCGGTGCGGATGCCGTCGGCTTCGGGGATGAAGACACGGTTGCGGCTGTTCTCGCTGCGGCCCATGATGAAGTATGCCACCACGGACTTGGCGCCGTCAGGGGTCTTGCCGATGACGATGCCGCGGCCGGGGTAAGGATTGCCGGCCAGCAGAGCGGCCAGGTCTAAGTTCTCATAAATGTTCATTGGACTTTCCCTTTCCCGATTTCTTCGGATACCATTTGGGTGGCCTGGGGCAGGAGGATCCATTCCGCCTGCTCCATGACACGCTTCTGCAGGACCTCGGGGGTGTCCCCGGGGAGGATCTCAACGGCCTTCTGGAGGACGATCTCGCCTCCATCGGGCACTTCGTTCACAAAATGTACGGTGGCGCCGGTGACCTTCACACCGTATTGCAGAGCTGCCTCGTGGACCTTCATGCCATAGAATCCCTGGCCGCAGAAAGAGGGGATCAGGGAGGGATGGACATTCAGGATCCGGCGGGGCCACTGGCTGGTGAAGTTCTCGCTGAGGATGCTCATAAAGCCCGCCAGGACGATGAGCTCCACCCCGTGGTCGGCCAGAGCCCGGGTGATGGCGGCCTCGAAGGCCTCCTGGCTGCCCAGTTCCTTGCGGCTGCACACCACAGCGGGGACCCCGGCATTCTCGGCCCGGGTGATGGCATAGGCGCTGGAATTGCTGGCGATGACCAGCACGATCTCACCGGCAGTGAGGATACCGCTCGTCTGGGCATCCAGCAGGGCCTGGAGATTGGTTCCGCCGCCGGAGACCATCACGGCGATCTTGGTTTTCATCACAGGATCACCTTTTCGCTGCCCTCGATGATCTCGCCGATCACATAGGCGTCCTCACCGTTGGCCTTCAGGATCTCGATGGCCTTCTCCACCTCATCGGCGGGAACCACGATGCTCATGCCAACGCCCATGTTGTAGGTGTTGAACATGTCACGCTCGGGCACGTTGCCGGCCTTTGCGATCAGGTCAAAGATGGGCAGGACCTTGACGGCGCGCTTGTCGATCTTGGCGCACAGGCCGTCGGGGATGGAACGGGGAATGTTCTCATAGAAGCCGCCGCCGGTGATGTGGCTGATGCCCTTCACATCCACCTGCTCCAGCAGAGCCAGAACGCTCTTGACATAGATGCGGGTGGGGACCAGCAGAGCCTCGGCAATGGTCTTGCCGCCCAGCTCTTCCTTGGCCACATACAGGTCGGGGTTGTTGTTGTCGATGTCAAAGACCTTACGGCACAGAGAGAAGCCGTTGGAGTGGATGCCGGTGGAAGCCAGACCGATGACCACGTCGCCAGCCTTCATGCGCTTGTTGTCCACCATCTTCTTCTTGTCCACGATACCCACGGCAAAGCCGGCCAGGTCGTAGTCTTCCACAGGCATCAGGCCGGGGTGCTCAGCGGTCTCTCCGCCGATCAGAGCGGCGCCGGACTGGACGCAGCCCTCGGCCACGCCGCCGACGATCTCAGCGATCTTCTCGGGGATGTTCTTGCCGCAGGCGATGTAGTCGAGGAAGAACAGGGGCTTGGCGCCCACGCAGATGATGTCGTTGACGC
>JAFZEB010000074.1 GCA_017560855.1 Ruminiclostridium sp. | reverse complement strand
ACTTATAGCAGAAAATTGGCGGAAAAACTGCAAAAATAAGGCCGTTTTTCCAGATGTTACCCCCAAAAGGAGGGAAATCATGCACAAGATACCGGAAAAGTGGCGGGAGGCCGCCATGGGCTTTGCCCTGGACATCGCCCGAGACAACGAAAACTTCCCCAAGAAGGTCCTGTCCCTCTTTGATAAGTACTTTGATATCCGCCGGAGCATCTTCTTTCCCGGTGGCGGGCAGAACCTTCCCGGCAGCCCCCACCGTCGGAAGGGGACGGTGAGCAGCTATATCACCTACGGCATTCGCTACGGCCCCATGCACGACTATAAGGAACGGGTCTACCAGCACGATATCTTCCGGTATGTGAACCTGCCCGGCCGCCTGAAGGGCAAACGGGTCCTCTTCACCGACGACGTCATGTCCTTTGAGGACTACGAGCGGACCCCCTACGGCATCCACATGGCAGGGGAGGATATGTACTATCAGGCGGTCCTCTTCTTCTATATGGGAGAGTGGGTCATTGGTTCCATGGGCCTGTTCCGGGCCAAGAGCGAAGGGAAGTTCACCGAGGAAGAGCGGGTCCTGCTGGAGTACCTCTGTGCCCTGGTGGAGGCCAACTACCAGACCTACCTCCGTCACAGCGGCGAGGGCCGGTTCCACGACAACTTCAAGCTCTTCTTCCAGGACGGCAAGCAGGGGGCGGTGATCCTGAACCAGGAGATGACCGTCATGCAGTGCAACCGGGCCGCCAAAGAGATCAGCCAGATCTTCCTGGATCAGCACCGGCACAACCAGGGCAGCTTCCTCCAGAGCAACTACCAGGGAGACCCCCAGTTCCGGGAGGTCCAGACCATGGTCAACGAGCTGAGCAGTCGTCTCAGCGCCCAGGGCGGCAGCAGCCAGACCATCACCTCTCTGGCGGGGGACATCGCCGTCTACCACACCACCTTCCTGTCCTCCAACGCCGCCGGTCTCATCCAGACCTGGCACCTGATGCTCATCACCTGCCAGACCAAGGAGATGCCCAAGGACATTGACCACCCCTACAACTCCCTGACCCAGCAGGAGCGGCGGATCGTGTACTACCTGGCCTCCGGCATGAAGAACGAGCAGATCGCCGAGGAGCTCCACATCAGCATCTACACCGTCCGCACCCACATCGCTAACATTTATAAAAAGTTCGAGGTCAACAACAAGGTGGACCTGCTCATGCACCTGCAGCCCATTCTGAAGGAGCAGAGCAATCCCCAGTAACAAGGAGGAAGGAACATGGAATTTCGTCCCATGCGGAGAAGCAAACAGGAACTGTCCCGGGAGGAGTGCATCGAAATTCTGACGCGGGAGCCCCGTGGGGTCCTGTCCGTCCTGGGTGAGGGGGGCTACCCCTACGGCATGCCCATCAACCAGTACTACTGCCCGGAAAACGGCAGGCTCTATTTCCACACTGCCCGGGAGGGCCACCGGCTGGATGCCATCCGGGCCTGTGACAAGGTTTCCCTGTGCGTGTACGATGAGGGCTATCGGAAGGAGGGGGAGTGGGCCCTGAATATCCGCAGTGTCATCGTCTTCGGCCGCATCCGGGTGGTGGAGGACCAGACCCACGCTCTGAACATGATCCGTGGCTTGGCCCGGAAGTTCACCGACGACGAGGGCTATATTGAGCATGAGATCCAGTCATCGGCCAGACACGTTCTGTGCCTGGAACTGACCCCCGATCACATCACCGGGAAACTGGTGAATGAGGCGTAAATGAAAAAAGGAAGGAACCGTTTTATCCGGTTCCTTCCTTTTTTGTATGGGTGTGTGGATGCGGGGACGGGCAGACTGGTCAAGACCAGTCCCTACATGGCGTGGTGTCCCCCTTGTAGGGGCCGATGGGCTCATCGGCCCGCCAACGTGGCAGGGATCAATACACCTGATCCACCCCGTAGACTGCCTGGTCATAGGTGAAGCCTTCGTATTCCAATTGGTCAATCAGGCCCTGGCGGGAGAAGGACATCACATCCAGATACTCTTCGGCGCACTGGGCGGCTTGCTCGTACCAGTCAGCCCCACAGTGGTCTGCGCCGTAGACGGCTTCGGAATAGGTATATCCCTCGTACTCTAGCTGGTCAATGAGACCGGAATAGGAGAAAGCGCCGGACCGCAGATAGCCTTTGGCGGTTTCCAGGGCATTCTGCTCCCCTCTGGTGATGGAGGGGGTCGGTATGGTGCTCTCCTGGGAGGGTTTTGTCTGGGGTGTAGAGGGTGTGATTTCCTCATCGGCGGGAGGGGTCTCCTCATACCGGCCATACACCAGGTTGAAGTTAGCCCCGTCCTTTTCGATGACCAGAAGCATATCGGGATTTTGGGTATTCATCCCCACCCAATACTCTTCGGAACTGGGTTCGTCGTTCACGGTGATTTCTCCACCGTCGTAACGCATGAGACCGGCACTTTTTTCGCTGAAGGTATAGGTTCGGGAGTCATCCTTGGTAAGGGTAATGCTCCAGGTGCCCTTGGATTGGACCATCCCTTCCATGCTGGAGTAGGTACCGTCGCTGTTGACGGTGAGGATGTGGGTGTCATACAGGTCGGCCAGAGCGGCGTTCTGAGAAAGATGGATGGTCTTATTGTCGGTCTGCACGCCGGTTACATACCAGGTGCCAACCAAGAGATCCTCCTGGGTTTCGGTACTGCCGCAGGAACAGAGAATGAGGGAAATGATACAAAGGAAGAGTGCATGGATCGCCTTTTTGAACACGGCGGTCACCTCCTGATAGTAAGATAGAAAAACGGAGCAAGCAGGGACTTGCTCCGTTTTATCAAATTTAGTGTTCCTTTACATCAAAGGCATAGGTGGTATCCAGGTCAATGTCGTTATTTTCGAAGGTGTAGGGGATTCGGATGGGCTGGTCGACATTGGGATAGGTACAGGTGATATAGCCCTTATCCACGGTGTAGGAACCGCCATTGGAGGTGCCCAGGCTGGTTCTCACCTCGAAGGTGTCGCCAGAGTAGAATTCGATCTCATAGCTGGTGTTGTTTACGTAGAAGCTCCAGTAGTAGCCGTTCAGGTAGCCCTTGGCAAGAGCGGTGGTCTCCTCATCGGCGGGGCTGCGCTTGTCCAGTTCCTCTGCATAGCCCTCAGGGTCCATGGCGGCGCAGAGTTCTTCGACGTTGTTAAAGTGCTGGATGTCATCGGTGGAGAGGGTCAGCTCTGCCAGTTCGGGGACGTTGCTGTTGCTCAGGGTGATGGCCTTTCCTGCAGTAAGGTCACCTTCGGGGACCTTGAAGGTGCTGACCACCTGTAAGGTGGAGCCAACATAGACATCTTCCAGATAGGAACTGTAATAGTAGTTCGGTGCAAATTCGGCAGCATAGGGGATGTGCTCTGCAGAGTAGGTGTTGGCATCTCCGATGGTCATCTGGGTGGAGGTGCTGGCCAGCTGCAGATTGGTGTCACCTGCATTCACAGTGGAAAACAGATAGACCAGACGCAGAGGGCTGCCGTCATTATCCTGGTAAGAGTCGTCCACGCAGATACCGTCGATCTTCACCACATCATTTTCTGCGGAGACAGGTTCCGTGGATTCCTCGGCCGGGGTTTCACTGGAGTCGCCGCAGGCGGTCAGAGACAGAGCCATTAGGGCGGCCAGGAGCAGAGCGAGAGTTTTTCGTTTCATAGTATCATCCTCCTGATTTGGTATAAACTGTATAGACATCAAATAGCCTATACAGTTAATTTTAAGATAGCATAATTGACCCTATAATTCAAGTGTATTTGAATCACAGGGGCGGTGGAGAAGAATGAACTACTATGAGATTGGTCAAAGGATCCGAAAATACAGGAAAGCACACCAGTTGTCCCAGGAGGAACTGGCCGAGCGGGTGGGGATCTCCACCACCCACATGAGCCATATTGAGACCGGCAACACCAAACTGAGCCTGCCGGTGCTGGTGGCCCTTGCCGGGGCCCTGGAGGTGGGAACGGACACTCTTCTGTTTGAGACCGCCAGAACCACCCGGGGAGAAGCCCTGGAGGATGTGCTGAGCATCCTGGACGGGTGTTCGGCAGAGCAGCTCAAGGTCCTCAAGGATATCCTTGGTGCGGCCAAGAGATCTATGGATAAATATCTATAAAAACACGCTTGTTCTCCGGGTCTGCCGGGAGATCAAGCGTGTTTCTGTTGTGTGAGAACGGTCGGGCGATATTTGACAGAAGATGTTCCGTTGTGTTAGAATCATGGTGGCACTGTTGCAGAAGAGTGGTTGGCCACTTCCCTGAGAAGGGAGGTGAAGCTCTATGATAGGTTTCTGGAAGTATTTCCTGAGATTTTTGGTGTGTCTGGTCATTTTGACCCGCATACTTATCATAAAAGCGTGTTGACCGCTTGGCTGGTACCCAAACGGTCAACATAAATAACTTGTTTATGTGTCGACAAAGGGGCTAACCGCTTGCAACGGTGCCCTTTTCTGTATCCATTATACTATCTCGTGTCCTGGTTTGTCAAGGTGACAGCCAGGGCATTTCCGTTACGCCCGCAGGCGGTAGCCCTCGGGGGCTTCTACGATGAATGCTTTCTCCAGCAGCTGGTCCAGGGCGGCAGTGACCTCCTTGACGGTCAGCCCCAGGGCCTTGGCGATGCCGCTGGCATCGTCCGCCACTTGGTCAGTGAGATACTCGGCAATGAGCTGGCGGGTCATCTCCTCCTGGGAGAAGGTCCGGCGGGGGAGGGGGAGGGACAGGCTGGTGATGCCCGCCTGGAAGGCCTCGGACAGGGTGGGGGAATTCCAGCCCCGGTTGGCCCAGGTTTTGTAAATCCCCTTCAGGCCTAGGCCCTGACCGGTGGCCAGCTTGACCAGAGAGAACAGGCCGGTGAGGGTTCGGTTTCTGGGGTCAGCAGAGCCGCCGTCTCTGGCCTGGTTGGGGTTGACACGAAGCAGACCGGGGTTTTCCACCTGGAGGGTGTCGTCGGTCCGGCAGATGGTGAGGCCCCCGGGGGCAAAGTAGTCGGCATGGAGGATGGCGTTCATGACGGCTTCCTTCATGGCGGCGGCCAGGTCCTGTCGGGCGGCCGCATCCTGGCTCAGCAGGGCGGCGGCGGCATCCAGACGGCGGGCCACAGCCTGGTAGAAGTCAAAGAGGTTTTCCGGGTTTTCCAGCCGGTGGGTGGCCAGGGTGAAGCCGGTGTCGGTCTCCTCGTAGGTGATCTTGCAGTGGGGGAAGACCTCCCGGATGGCGCTCCGCTTGCCCAGGAGGAGAATGCCTGCCAGGGTAGGGTGGAGCTGTCCGTCCTTGCCATAACCTGCGGCACCGGCGGCGGCCAGAAAGTCCTGGTCGGGCAGCTGGTTCCAGGGGTGCTCGGTCTGGCGCATGACCATTTGCAGCCGGAACTGACGGAGGGTGTCGGGGGAGAGGTCCTCCGGGGAACGGCCCTCCAGCACGGTCAGGTCGGCAGGGGCATCCTCCCGGTCCCGGAGCATGGCCCGGACCTCGTCGGGGGAACAGTGGTAGTCTCCCTCCCCATCCCGGCGGTAGGAGCCGGTGAAGGGGCTATCCCCCACGTAGACCGGCCGCTGGCGGCGGTCTGCCCGGGGCACGTGGACCACCAGAACGTCCTTTCCGTCGATGGTGTGGATGGCAACGTCTTCCGGACGGAGGATGTTCACGCTCACCTGGCCGGGATCCTGCACGGTCTGTCGGATGGTCTCGGCATAGCCCTGGGCATCGGGGACGCCGGTGATGGTGAAGTTCTTATCCCGGGATTCCTCCACGCCCAGCAGGATCAGGCCGCCGATGGTGTTGGCAAAGGCAGAGTAGGTCTCCCACAGGCTGGTGGGGAAGCCCCCGGCGGCCTTCTTGGCCTCGATGCGGTTGTTTTCGTGGTAGCGCATGATGTTGTTCAGGTCGATCATGGGAAAGTCCTCCTGCCGAATAATCATAACTATATTATAGGAGGGGCAGGGGACTTTGGCAAGAGAAGGGGGGCAGGGAAAAGGAATTTTGAATTTTTTCGAAAAAGGTGTTGACAAATTCGGTCATATGAGGTATGATACAACACGTTCCGCAGGGAACAGATAAATGGACGATTAGCTCAGCTGGTATGAGCATCCGCTTGACGTGCGGGAGGTCACAGGTTCAAGTCCTGTATCGTCCACCAAAGGCATCGCTTAGGCGATGCCTTTTTTGTTTTCTGGAATTCTTAAGATTTTGTGAAAAGCCTATGCAGCGAGGATATTCTCTGCTATAATACCATTAGATTACTGTGGGTGGCTATGCCCGCCCTGACTGATTCCCCAACAGGAGGAACGCATATGGAAATTTTAAAGAGAGGTATGGCTCTGGCCCTGGCTCTGACCGTGCTGGGCAGCGCAGGGGCCCAGGCGGTGGGAACCGCCCCCAAGACCGGCAACCCGGAGCCGGTGGTCCTGAAGAGCGTGTACGAAGACAAGGAACAGGAATTCTGGCCCTATGTGGACCAGGTCCTGGTGCTGGATAAGAATGAGACCCTCAAGGAGAGTGCCCTGCCCAAGTCCGGGAAGTATGTGGACGAGAAGGGCGGCAAGCATGAGACCGACCTGAAGTGGGAGGTCAACACTGCCAGCCTGAAGAAGGCCGGCCTCCATGAAGTTTCCGGCGCTCCCGTTCTGGTGCCCCCCATGGCCCTGGCTGAGGGCTTTGACGGCAAGGTCACCTATCCGGTCTTCCGAAAGGGGACCAAGGAGGTCCTGGAGGTCAAGGCCCTCCAGCCCCACGGTCTGAAGGATGTCCTCATTGCCAAGGACAGCAAGGACCCTCTGGCCGAGCTGACCATCACCACCACTGACCTGCGCTACAGCAGCGGCAAGACCGGCTACGTTCTCTCCACCGACCAGTGGAAGTGGGACTGGGACGTGTCCAAGGTGGACACCTCTGTCACCGGCAAGGCCACCATCACCGGTACCCTGAAGGACCAGCCCGACTGGATCAAAGTGGCCGAGGCAGACAAGACTGTGGAGCACACCGTCTACGTGATGCCCGCCGACAGCATCCAGCTGGTGGCCCCCACCGATTTGTCCGAAGAGGGAAAACTGACCTTCCAGTGGATCTATGACAGCGAAACCGTCACCAAGGCTGTTCTGGAGATGGAACAGGACGGCAAGTGGACGGCCTGCGACGAGAGCTGGTACACCTACCAGAAGCCCGAAGAGAAGAAGGTGGAGGAAGCCAAGGCCGACGACACCAAGCAGACCGAGACCAAGGACCAGACCAAGACGGAGACAAAGGCAGAGGAGAAGACCGAGAAGATCCCCGCCGCCCTCATCCTGGACCTGACCAAGATCCCCGCCAAGGAGACCTACACCTTCCGCCTGAACTACGTGGATGAGGGGAAGGACAAGACCACCGATCCCCTGTACATCACCATTCCCGAGAATGTGAAGACGATTGCGGAAAAGGCTGAGGGCAAGATCCCTGCCGAGCTGAAGCTGGGGGAGAAGCCCGAGGTCAAGCCCGAAGTGAAGCCTGACCCCGAACCGGAGAAGGACCCCGAACCGGAGGCAGAGGTTCCCAAGGATATCGTCACCGACACCTACATCACCCTCTCCGGCAAGAGTCTGGCCGAGAAGATCGCCAAGGGCAAGACCGTCCTCTTCGAGATGAAGGGCGGCTCTCTGGAGATCCCCTCCCAGCTGCTGACCGACCTGAAGCTGAAGGACAATGAGCTCATCACCGTCTCCCTGACCATCCCCAAGACCGGCACCGTTCAGGTGGTGGTCAACGCCGGGGGCAAGGTCATCACCGACCTGAAGGGCTCTGTGGTGAAGATGGGCTACACCCTGGCCAAGAACAAGACCCTCACCTGTAAGGACCTGACCGGCAAGCTCTCCCCCAAGGTGACCTATGACAGCAAGACCAAGATGGCCTCCTTCCCCATCAATCAGGCAGGGACCTATACCCTGACGGCCAAGACGGTCTCTACTACCACCACCAAGAAGCCTACTACCACAAAGAAACCCACGACGACCAAGAAGCCCAGTACTTCTACCACCAAGAAACCCACAACCAATAAGAATACCACCACTGTTAAGCCCGGTACGGGCACGGCAGCCAAGCCTTCCGGTTCCGCCATTTCTGCCAATGATGAGAATGATCTGTTCCTGGAGAATGGCACCTACGAGGAAGATCCCTTCTTCTTTGAGGAAGAGGACTCTGAGGACACCCTCTTCCTGGAAGAGATGGAGGCAGAGACCCTGGGCGCAGAGGAGGACGAGGATGCCCCCCGCACCCTGTGGGATGAGCAGACTCCCACCGCCCTGGCCCTCATCGCTGTGGTTGGTATGCTCACCGCAGCGGGTCTGCTCCTGCGGAAGTGGTTCAGCGAATAACACCGTTTGTCCAGCCCCCATTTTGGGGGCTGGATTTCTTTTTTGAAAAAACTTTGAAAAACCTGTTGACAAATGAAGAGAGATAGGATATACTACAATTCGTTCCGCAGGGGACAAACAAATGGACGATTAGCTCAGCTGGTATGAGCATCCGCTTGACGTGCGGGAGGTCACAGGTTCAAGTCCTGTATCGTCCACCAAAGGCATCGCTTAGGCGATGCCTTTTTTGTTTCCTGTATAAAAAACCGTGCCGTGGAAGTTCATTTCCGCGGCACGGTTTTTGTGTTAGTAATGATATTTCTTCCGAAAAACAGCCATGAGGGTCAGGGCCAGTGTGGCGGCCACCAGCTCGGCGGCGGCGGTGGAGATCCAGATGCCATCCATGCCGAAGATCAGAGGGAGGGAAAGGACGAAGCCTGCCTCAAAGACCAGGGATCGCAGGAAGGCGATGAGGGCAGAGATGAGACCGTTGTTCAGGGCGGTGAAGAAGCCCGACCCGAAGATGGCAAAGCCCGCAAAGAGGAAGACGAAGGAGAAGATTTGGAAGGCGTGGAGGGTGAGGGCCATGAGCTTCGGGTCGTACCCCACGAAGAGGGTGGCCAGAGGCCGGGCCAGGACAAATTCTGCCAGCAGGAACATCACCAGGGCGCAGAGGCCGATGATGCGGAAGCTCTTCTTTCGCAGACCCTTCAGCTCGTCATAGTTGGCAGCCCCGTAGTGGAATCCGATGACCGGGGCCACGCCCACGGTATAACCGATGTAGGCCCCCAGGAAGATCATGCACACATACATGAGGACGCCATAGGCGGCTACGCCGTTTTCCCCGGCGTACTTCATGAGCTGGATGTTGTAGAGCATGCTCACCACCGACATGGCGATGTTGGTCATGAGCTCGGAGGAGCCGTTGGTGCAGGTCTTCAGCAGGGCTTTTCCGTCCCATTTGGTCCTGCCCAGCCGGAGGGTGCTGGAATTGGGCCGGGCGAAGTAGAGGAGGGGGACCACGCCGCCCACCACCTGGCTCATGGCAGAGGCCACGGCGGCGCCCACCAGCCCCAGGGGGATGACCGCCACCAGCAGGGCGTCCAGCACCATGTTGGTCAGGCCTGCAGCGATGGTCACGGCCAGACCCAGCTGGGGCTTTTCTGCCGTGACGAAGAAGCTCTGGAAGGCGTACTGGAGCATATAGGCCGGGACGGCCACCAGAATGATCCGCCCGTAGAGGACGCAGCTGGCCAGCAGTTCCCCCTCAGCCCCCAGTGCGGCGGCGATGTTGGGCAGGAAGAGGATGCCCAGAGCGGCGATGACCATGCCGAGCCCGATGGACACATAGATGAGGAGAGAGAAGATCTCACGGGCCTTTTGGTAGTCCCCCATGCCCATGGTCATGGCCACCAGAGCCGAGCCGCCGGTGCCGAACATAAACCCCAGACAACCCAGGATCATGAGGACGGGCATGATAAAGTTTACGGCGGCGAAGGGGGTCTTGCCCACGAAGTTGGACACGAAGAAGCCGTCCACCACATAGTAGATGGAGGTGAAGATCATCATGGCGATGGAGGGCAGGGTGAACCGAAGGAGCCGCCCGTAGGTGAAGTGATCGGAGAGCTGGATGGGCTGTTTGGCCATGGCTCAGCTTACTCCTTTCCTTCCGGGAACTGGACGGGGATACCGTTGACCTCCACTCCATCATCGGCAGGGATGAGGATATACTTTCGCCCACCGATGACCCGGGTCTCCACCAGGTAGCTGGCTTCCGGGTCCACGGAGATTTTCACCTGGGGGGTCTCAATGGTGAACTTCTTGCTGTCAATCAGGTTGGAGGGCTTTAAGGGGGTGTCGGTGCCGAACTCCTGGGCGCACTTTTTCTGGAATTCCTGGACCCGCTCGCCGGGAACGCCGCCTCCCTTGAGGATGGTGCCCAGCTCCTGGGAGGAGAGCTCCAGGGGGTTGGGGTCCTTGCTCTCCTTGTGATCCAGGATGACCTCCCGGATCTGCTCGTGGACCTGCTGGAGCACATCGAAGCTGCAGTCCTCGTCCAGGGCATCGGACAGGACGGAGTGGAAGGTCTCCTTCTGCTTGCCGGCAGACATGGGGGGCTCCGTGTGGAAGACCGTGTCGATGAAGGTCTGGTGGAGCTCGTTGGGGTCCTTGGCGTAGTAGAGGGCGTTGTAAATGTTGGCCGCCCGGTCGTCAAAGGCGGGGAAGAGGAAGCCCAGGGCGGGGGGAGCCACCGTGTGGCTGATGCCGCTGCTGTGGAACTGGTTCTCCCCGGGGAAGTAGGCCAGCTCGGGCTTTCCGTCCTTCACGGGGCAGATGGAGCACAGGAGATAGGTGTACACCGTGTCCGAGGCATCCGCCTGAGTCTCATCGTCCTTGCCCTTGTAGGGGACATCATAGGCGTCGTAGGCCAGGAGGATGAGGTAGTTGGTGTCCTCCATGGTCACCGCCTGGATGACTTTTTGGAAGAACTCCTCCCGCAGGCTGGGGTCGTTCAGACCGGACTTGCGCAGGTCGGACAGGAGCTTGTGCTCCTCCCCCTTCATGACCTGCTGGGTGGAGAAGGTGATGTCGATGAGATTCTTGCCCAGACCGCCGGAGAGGACCTTTTTCAGCAGGGAGAGGTACTTCTCGTTCTCAAATTCGCTGAGGAGCCCCAGGGATGTGTCGATGCGGGAGATGATCTCCTTGCTGCTGTTGTTGACGAAGCAGCCGTATAGTTTGCTGATGCCGCACTTGTTGGGGGCGATGCGGCGTCGAATTTCGTTGAGTTCTTTCTGATTCATGGGAACCTCCGGGGACGTGTTAGATGCTGATATAAAGCGCAAAGCCTCCCCTTTAGAGGGGAGGTGGCTTCGGCAATGCCGAAGCCGGAGGGGGGGGGGGGAATAGGGTATGCTGTCGTACCGAGACGACAATTTTATTGTACGGATAGCACCCCTCAGGCTGCTTCGCATCCAGCTCCCCTATCAAGGGGAGCCTTTGGTGTTGCCTGCAGCATGGAATATTTCAGACAGTATACCACAATATTTCTCAAAATCCAATGCGTGGGTTTTTCCCAGGTCCTGTGTATGGTATAGTAGAACCATAGAAAGGAGGCGATGGCATGAAGGAAGAAAAGCTGATCCAGCGATTGAAAGACCGGGACGAGACCGCCCTGGAAGAACTGCTCCGCCGGTTCGGCCCCCTCATGCGGTATATCATTGCCCCCATTTTGCCCGGGGAACAGGACCGGGAGGAGTGCATCTCGGAAACCGTCCTGACCGTGTGGGAGAAAATTCACACCTACGACCCCGAGAAGGGAAACTGGACCACCTGGCTCACGGCGGTGACCCGCAATTTGGCCCTGAACCGGGCCAGGAAGCTCCGCCGGGAGGACAGCACGGAGCTCACCCCGGACATTCCATCCCCCGAACCCACCCCGGAGGAACAGGTCATCCAAAAGGAGCGGGAGGCCGCTCTGGTGGAGGCCTTGGGATACCTGGGGGACCGGGAGCGGATGCTCTTCTATCGAAAATACTACTACCGACAGTCCACCGCCCAGATCGCCGCCGAGCTTGGCATGACCCAGCGGTCGGTGGAAGGTCGGCTCTATCGCATCAAGGAAAAACTGCGCAAACGGTTGGGAGGTGACGGATATGCGTAAGGAACCCATGACCGAGCGGGAGTTTGACTTCCTGTTGGAATCCAGCCTGCCCGAGTTACCTCCCTCTGACGTGACCAAGTGGGTCAACCCCTGGCGGACTGCCATGGACCGGATCCTTCTTGGCTTTGCCTTCCAGGGGATCACCCTGCATTTCTTCCTCCTGCAGTATATCCTCCCGGCCATTGGTTCGGTCCTGCTGGTGCTGGGCTTCCGAAGCCTGCGGAAGGAGAACCTTTGGTTCCGGCTGTGCTATGTGATTTCCCTCTTCGGTCTGGCCCTGACTTTGGTGACCCTCATGGCCAACGCCACCATCTACGGGGGAGGGGTGACCCAGTTCCTTCTGGGCTATACCATCCCCCTGCTGGGGGTGGATCTGTGCCAGTACCTCTTCTTCTGGCTGGGGTTCCGAGGGGTGCGGAAGAAGGCCGGGCTGGAGCCCGGCGTCGCCAGCGCCTTCGCTCTGCTGGTGTGGAACGGCATCATCTGCTGGCTGGCCCTGCTGGAAGTGGGGGACATGTACCTGGTCATTGGCATCGGCATCCTGGTGGTCTACCTGTGCATCCTCCGGTGCCTGTGGGTGCTTTCCACCCAGTTGGACGAGGCGGGGTACGCCGTCCAGGCCGCTCCCGTCCGGGTGGAGGACGGCCTGCTGGTGAAAGTTCTGGCTGGTGTCCTGGTGGTGGGACTGGCCGTGGGCTATGGCTTCTTTGACAGCTATCCCATGGATTGGACGGCCGCAGAGGAGACCGGACACCAGGAAATCAAGGGCCATCTGGTGGACTTGGGTATGCCCGCCCAGGTGGCGGATGACCTGACCCAGGAAGATCTGCTGGACTGTGCAGGAGCCACCGAGGTCCTGGTGGACCAGAGTTTCCATCCCTTTAATCCGGGCCGGGAAGTTGTCACCACCAGAGGGTATGAGCGTTTTATTACCTTTGTTTACGATGTGCAGGAACTGCAGATCACAGATGTCGCCGTCCGATTGGACCAGGACACCTGGAAAATCATCCACCACTTCCAGTGGGTGGTGGACCCGGGTTTCCGGGGAACGGAGTCCATCCAGTTCTGGCCTGCTTACCGAAAAAGTGAGGGATGGGCGCAGGAGGGAGGCTGGACCGGACAGCTCCTCTATGATTTGGAGGGCCAGACCTATACTGCTCCCTATTACTCTCTGGAAGAGGAGACCTATACCGGACAGGACTGGTTTGGAGGTACCTATACCAGCACCGACGTTTTTGCGGCTTTCTCCCTGCCCAAGGAAGGCGAGAACCACCGGGGTTATGGGTCCTATACCATCCGGGAGGTCCAGGAAGGCTGGATCGCAGACTCCTGGATCAACTACACCCACCAACTGAGCCGGATCCAGTACCCCGTCCAGCAGGCCACAGAGCACGACAAGAGCGGCGCCTGGGACAATTACAAATACAAAACGGTTCAGTATGCTCTGCAGTTCCGCATGAAGGACGGGAAGGGTGTTATGAATTGACCCCGCCGAAAACGAGAGTCTGGAAAAAATGAGAGGGGGTCCGCCATTTTTTCCGCCCCCCTGGGAAAAAACGAGCGCCTATCTAACTAATATACCTAACCAATCAAACAAACAAAACTCTCCTATAGCGGGGAGAGAAAAATGGATTGATTAAAGCGAAAGGCTTCCCTCGTAGGGGAGGCGTATCTGTTCTGAACACAGCAAAGCCCCGACGGTGACCCGTCGGGGCTTTGTTTATT
>JAFZEB010000073.1 GCA_017560855.1 Ruminiclostridium sp. | reverse complement strand
GCCATGCTCATTGACCCCCGCTGTATCCCTGACGTGGTGGAGTCCCTCACCGGGGACGACTTCTACCTCCGGGCCAACCGGGAGATCTATGAGACCATCTACACCATGTTCAACTTCTCCGCCACCATTGACCCGGTGACGGTGCTGGACCAGATGAAGCTCACCGGGGTCTACAACGAGGACACCTCCCGCAGCTACATCCTCCAGCTCATGGAGATCACCCCCACCTCCGCCAATGTGAAGGAATACGTCCGCATCGTCAAAGACAAGGCCCTTCTCCGCCGGATCTCCGACACCGCCGGTGACCTGACCAAGCTAGTCCAGGAGGGGGGCGAGACCGCCCAGGCTGTGCTGGACCTGGCCGAACAGCGGATCTACGGCATCCGCCAGGGCCGAAACACCCAGGGTCTGGAGCCTCTGTCCAAGATCCTGGTGGACGTCTTCGACCACCTTCAGGAGCTTTCCCTGGCCGGAACCGACGTTCCCGGCATGCCCACCGGCTTTATTGACCTGGACCGGACCCTCACGGGCCTGCACCCCACGGAACTGGTCCTGCTGGCCGCCCGTCCCGGTATGGGTAAGACCTCCTTCGCCCTGAACATTCTCCTCCATGCAGGCAAGTTCTCCGGCAAGTCCGTGGTCTTCTTCTCTCTGGAAATGAGCCGGGAGCAGCTGGCCCAGCGTCTCATCTCCAGCGAGGCCTTCCTGGACAACAAGAAGCTCATGACCGGCAAGCTCAATGCCGACGACTGGGACAAGGTGACCCTGGCTTCCTCGGCCCTGTCCCACACCAGCATTTTCATTGATGACAACCCCTCCCTCACCGTGGCCGACATGAACGCCAAGTGCCGCCGGGTGGAGAACCTGGGTCTGGTCATCATCGACTACCTGCAGCTGATGCAGGCCTCGGGCACCGGCCGAAGCTATGCCGGCGAAAACCGCCAGCAGGTGGTGGCCGACATCAGCCGTGCCCTGAAGATCATGGCCAAGGAACTGCGGGTCCCCGTCCTGTGCCTGTCCCAGCTCTCCCGTGCCAACGAGAGCCGCTCGGACAAGCGCCCCATGCTGTCCGACCTGCGTGAGTCGGGCGCCATCGAGCAGGACGCCGACGTTGTCATGTTCCTGTACCGTGATGACTATTATAATAAGGACAGCGACAAGCGGAACCAGGCCGAGTGCATCATCGCCAAGAACCGTCGCGGTGAGACCACCACCATCCCCCTCCAGTGGCTGCCCGAATTCACCACCTTCTCCAATTTGGAGCGCAACTATGAAGAACCTTACTGATCTGCCGGGGAAGCTCCTGGCGTTCAGCGATTCCTGCGACCTGCTCCCCCAGGGCTGCACCGTGCTGTGTGCCCTCTCCGGGGGAGCAGATTCCATGGCGCTGGTCTCCGGCCTGCTGGCCGTGGCAGAGGACCGGGACCTCACCGTCCTGGCCGCCCACTACGACCACCAGCTTCGGGGGGAGGAATCCCGCCGGGATGCCGACTTCGTCCGAACCTGGTGCGCCAGCCGGGGCATCCCCCTGACCATGGGGACCGGGGACGTGGCCGCCCGTGCCGCCCAGACTGGGTGGGGCATCGAGGAAACTGCCCGGGACATGCGGTATGCCTTCCTGACCCAGACCGCCGAAGCCCTGGGGGCCCATGCCATCGCCACCGCCCACAATGCCGACGACAACGCCGAAACCGTCCTCCTTCACCTGGTCCGAGGCACCGGGCTGGACGGACTGTCCGGCATTCCCCCCCGCCGGGGCATCATCGTCCGTCCCCTCCTGTCCGTGACCCGGCAGGAGATCGAGGACTGGCTCACTGCCCAGGGCATCCCCTGGGTGACTGACAGCACCAACGCCGACCCGACCTACAGCCGCAACCGGCTCCGCCGGGATGTGATGCCCGTTCTCCGGGACCTGAACCCCCATTTCGCCGAAACCTTAGCCGCCAACCTGCGGCACATCCGAGAGGACCGGGCCCTGCTGGACGGTCTGGCCCGCACCACCCAGGAACCCACCCGGGAGCCTGACGGTCTCTCCCTGTCTGCCGATGATCTGACCGCACTGCCCCGACCGGTAGCTGTCCGGTCCATCAAGCAGGTCCTTGCCCGTCTGGACCGGCACCAGATCTCCGCCGTCCATCTGGACAGCATCCTGGACCTGGCCGCCAAAAAGTCCCCCTCCGCCCAGATCACCCTGCCCCAGGGACTCATGGTCCGCCGGGTCTACGACCGGGTGGTCTTCTCTGCGGAAGCCCACGCCGCCCCCCCTCTCACCCCCAAGGCCCTTTCCGGACAGGGGACTCACACCTGGGGGGACTGGGTCATCACCCTGGATGATACTCTCTGCCCGGACCACCCTGTCCAGGGCCCCTACGAATGCTGGCTCCGGCCAGCCTCCCTCCCCCTGGTGCTCCAGTCCCGCCGGACGGGAGACAGCCTTCGCCTGCCGGGGCGGAAGAAAAAAACTGTGAAAAAATGGCATATTGAGGAAAAGATCCCCCGGCATCTCCGGGACAGCCTCCCCCTCCTCACCGACGGAGAAGGCAACGTCCTGGCAGCCGCCGGTCTGGGCCCGGAGGAAAGCCGGACCGCCCAACCCGGGGAACCCACCCTCCATGTGCGTTTCTCTCCATCCATACCCCAAGAAGGGAAGTGACATCTGTTGAACAAAAAAGCCCCCAACCAAAATCCCATGCGTGGGCTGCTGCCCATGCTCTGTCTGCTGACCCTCATCTTCTTCGCCTCCAGCTTCCTCCGGTCCGCTCCGGCCGGGGCGGACTATTCCCACGCCGACATCCGGGCCTTCTTCGAGGCCGAACAGGTGGAGACCGTGAAGGTCAGTGAGAACTCTGTGGTCCTCACCCTGAAGGAGCCCACCAAGGACGGCACCAGCACCGTCACTTATCAGCTCTATGACTTCCAGCTCTTCTACGACGACTTCAACGACATCGTGGTGGAGCAGTGGCAGGAGGGCATCATCTCTGACTACCAGTACCCTGACAGCCCCTCTCCCGCCTGGATCAGCACCATCCTCACCTGGGTGGTGGTCCTGGCCGTCATGGCTGTGCTGTGGTACTTCCTCTTTGTCCGCCGTGCCCAGGGCGGCGGCGGCGTGAATGCCGCCACCTTCGGCAAGGCCAAGACCCGCTCCCTGGAGGACAGCGGCCGCATCGTCACCTTTGCTGACGTGGCCGGTGCCGATGAGGAAAAGGAAGAGCTTGCCGAAGTGGTGGACTTCCTGAAGGATCCCTCCCGCTACACCCAGCTGGGTGCCCGCATCCCCAAGGGCGTCCTGCTGGTGGGCCCTCCCGGCACCGGTAAGACCCTGCTGGCCCGTGCTGTGGCCGGTGAGGCCGGCTGCCAGTACCTGTCCATCTCCGGCTCCGACTTCGTGGAGCTGTACGTGGGCGTGGGCGCCTCCCGTGTCCGTGACCTCTTCGACGAAGCAAAGAAGAAGTCCCCCGCCATCGTCTTCATCGACGAGAT
>JAFZEB010000072.1 GCA_017560855.1 Ruminiclostridium sp. | reverse complement strand
TCTCGTCGGCCTTCAGGGCCTTGTTCCAGAGTCTTTTGGGGAAGGTCTCCTTGATGGAGTCCTCATACAAATTTCCATCCATCGGTTCCCAAATTCCATGGCAGTAGTACTCTCCGTTCTCCTCCTGTCCAATGGTGATCACGGTGGGAATGGCACCGGAGCCGGAGATCTTTTCAAAGTGGCCGGTGCAGAAGCCGTACTGTCCCACGCTGGCCAGGGTATAGACCTTCCAGAAGTCTCCTTCCTGAACGGTGTCCAGAATGATGTGGCCCTCGGCAGCGCACTCACCCTCCAGGTAGCCGCTGGAGGCCTGGTCCAGCAGGACCTGGCTCACCAAAGTCTCGGGGAGTTTCAGGGGGGCAGCGGTTCCAGCTGTTTCCTGGGTGCTGCAGGCCGCCAGGGTCAGGGCCAGGACCAGGGAACATAAAAACAAGGACAGATGTTTCAATGGCATAGGGACCTCCTTTCATGGGAAGAGTGGTTTACTTCTTGCCAATATTATCCCAGAAAACCAGGGATGGGTCAATCAAGAAAGCCTGACGATTTTCTTACGAATCAATACAATCTTATGATATTACTTTCCCTTTCTTCCTCTGGGTATGGCAATCCAATCGTCACCCTTACTCCTTTCCCGTTGGGGTATGCAGAAAATGCATGGGCGCATCTTCCCAGATAACGGAGGAGATTTTCATCCACATCACGGATCAGGGCAAATGTCGGAAGATCCATATAAATGGATGCTTCGCCCGGAAACGGACCGGTTGACGCATAGATTTTTCCTCCCAACGCTTGTGTAATCAGGTTGCATTTGCTTAAAATCAATGCAAACCGCATCACATCCGAGGTCCCTTCCTCCCACGAAAAATCTCCCTCTTCTTGAATCCCTCTCTCTAAATTCTCAAGAGGTTCTCCCCACTCCGGTCGGATTTTCTTGAGCCGTTCAAGCAAGGGTTCTTCCATAAGAAACTTCTCCCATTCTTCCTCACTCTGCCTAGAATAGTCTTTTTGATACAACCTTTGATTCACATATCCACCTCCTACAGACTACACTTCGTAGTCTAATAGAATATTTCATTTTTGTCCAATAAATTATAGTCTATAAGAGAACAAAAGATATTCTGACAGCTTCTTACTGGGTGGTGGTAGTATGTATCGCAAATCGATTGGCAAACGAATCAATATTGCTCGCAGAGACAAAGGCTTTACAAGCGAAGTTCTCGCAGAACTCTGCAACATCAATGCCACTTACATGAGGCAAATTGAATCCGGGACCAAATTACCCAGTTTACCTGTGTTTATCTCCATTTGTCAGAATCTGGCCATTTCGCCCAGCTATCTTCTCATGGATGCTCTCGGTCCAAATGAGGCCCAGGGTATTGAGGCACTGGCCAAATTATGGCAGGATGCCACCCCTACCCAAACCAAACTGGTTACAACTATGCTCCAGAGCGCATTGGATATTCTGGAGGAATAAAGTACAACGACGGGGAAACCCGTCGTTTTTTCTGTCTTAGGGGCCATATGCCCTGTTACGTTGGCGGGCGGCTGATAGCCGCCCCTACATGGGATATCGTTAAGAGAATGCAAAGCTCTTCCCCCCATTCGCTATCTGTGGGGAATACAAATTTGCTGCTGTCTGGTATGATGAGAGCGAAACAACGAAAGGCGGTGACCCTATGAACCAAACCAAAACCGGGGCTTTCCTGGCCGCTCGCCGAAAGGAACTAGGCCTGACCCAACAGGAGTTGGGAGACCGGCTGGGGGTAACCAACAAAACCATCTCCCGGTGGGAGACAGGGGCCTACCTCCCAGACCTGTCCACCATCCCGGAACTGTGCCGGATTCTGGGCATCAGCGTCAACGAATTCTTCCTGGGTGAGACCATCCCGCCCGAAGAACTCCGGGAGCAGACTGACCGGAACATCTTGGACATCTGGGCGGCAGACAAGAGTCTGCGGCGGAAAAAGTTCTGGAGCGAACTGCTGGGCGGGGGCGGCACCGGCATCCTTCTCTCCCAGGTCTACGCCCCGGACACTCCCGGAAAGGCAGCGGTCATCATCGCTGGCGTGGTGATGATCTGCCTGGGCTGGTTCTTCCGGTCCCGGCTGGAAAAGGCCCGTCTCCCTTGACATCTCCCCTCAAATTTGATACAGTCGATTCCGCTGTATTTTTTGAGAAAAGAGAGTTTCTATGACCATTCTGACTGTATTCCTCCAGATGCTGTCCCTGCTGGTGATGATCGCCGCCGGTGTCATCGCCGCCAAGGGCAAAATGCTGGATGCCCACACCAACGCCAAGATGTCCACCCTCATCGTGAACATCTTCAACCCCATGCTCATCCTGTCCAGCGCCGCCGGGGCCGTGGGGCAGGTCCCCCTTCAGCGGATTTTACTGGTCTTCGCCATCGCCCTGGGGATGTTCCTCTTCTTTATCTTGGCGGGCATGGTCCTGACCCGGTTCTTCTCCAAGGACCCCATCCAGCGGAAGATCTACCAGCTCATGTTCGTCTTTTCCAACCTGGGCTTCATCGGCATCCCCGTGGTGTCCAGCGTTCTGGGGGCGGAGTATGTGGTCTATGTGTCCCAGTTCCTGCTGATCTATAACCTGGTGTTCTATACCTATGGCCGCACCCTCATGCGGGGCAAGTTCAATCTGGCCGCCCTGCGGTCCCTCATCAATCCCGGCAACATCGCCTGCGTGCTGGCCATGGTCCTGGTGCTGGCCAACATCCAGCTGCCCGGGTTCCTCAAGACCGCCGTGGACTACCTGGGAGGCGCCGCCTCTCCCCTGGCCCTGGTGTCCGTGGGCTTTACATTGGCCAACGCCAACGTGAAGGAGATCTTCGGGGACAAGAAGCTCTATCTCTTCACCTTCCTCAAACTCCTGGTCCTGCCCCTGGTCCTCCTCCCCCTCCTGCGGCTGCTGCCGGTGGATGACGGCCTGGCCGCCGTCTGCCTGGTGATGTTCGGCATGCCCGTGGGCAGTATGCCCCTGATGCTCATCACCGAGCGGGGCCTGGACGGCCGCACCTGCACCGCCGCCGTCATCATGTCCACCATCCTCTGCGTGGTCACCGTGCCCATCCTCATGTCCTTTGTATAACAAAAACGCCTTCCGAACCCGGAAGGCGTTTTCTGCATATTAGTATACAACAATGAGACCTTTCTCCATGGCATAGAAGGAGGTCAGACCCCGGCATTCCAGGAAGGTAACATCTGCCACGGGCAGCCTTTCCAGAATGGCCGTTTTCAGCTTTTCCGCACCCTCCAGGTTCTGGCAGTGGGCAATGACCACATGCCGGCCGGTGCAGTCCTTTTCCTTCTGCATGTACTCCACCATATGGCGATAGGTCCGCTTCTCCCCTCTGGCCTTGTCCACCACCCGGATGGTGCCAATGGGGGTGGCATCGGCGATGACATGGATGCCCAAGCCCTCCAGGATGGTGCCCAGCAGGGGCTTCATGCGGCCGTTTTTCACCAGATTGTCAAAGCACTGCAGAGTGAAGACGGTGCGCTGGTCGTCCCGCTCCTGGTCCAGGCGGCGGGCGATCTCTTCAAAGGGCACATCGGCCTGAATGAGTTCCACAGCCATCTGAGTCAGCAGATAGAGGGAGCCGGAGGTGGAGCAGGTGTCTACCACGTGGATCTTCTTTTCCGGGTGCTCCTCCAAGACCATATCCCGGGCCAGGCAGGCAGCATTGTAGGTGCCGGAGAGGTTGCCGGAGATGGCAAAGCACAGGGAGCAGTCCGCAGAGGAAAACGCCTGGGCAAAGGCATCGGGAGAGGGGCAGGCGGTACCGGAAGGACCCTTCTCTGCAGCCATAGCAGCCAGGAATTCAGGCACGTTCAGGCTCTCGTCATCCACATATTCCTTCTCCCCCACCAGTAAAGTCAGGGGAGCTACTTTCAGAGATATCTTGCCGGGGATGAGTTCCGCAGGGAGCATA
>JAFZEB010000071.1 GCA_017560855.1 Ruminiclostridium sp. | reverse complement strand
GGCTTCCACCTTGCCAACCAGGTCAGCGCCCACGTCAGCGGCCTTGGTATAGATACCGCCGCCCACACGGGCAAACAGAGCCATGAAGGATGCGCCGATGCCGTTCATAACGATGATGTTGCCCAGAGCAACGGGATTATCGATGCCGGCCACAAAGCGCAGGATGGTGAACCACATGGTGATATCCAGCATGCCCAGGCCAACGACGGTGAAGCCCATAACGGCGCCGGAGGAGAAAGCAACGCGCAGGCCGCGGTTCAGGCTCTCAGAAGCGGCCTGGGCGGTACGGGCGTTGGAGTTGGTAGCGATCTTCATGCCGATGAAACCAGCCAGCATGGAGAAGATGCCGCCGGTCAGGAAGGCGAAGGGGGTGAACTTGGACAGCATTTCGCCGCCAGTTGCAAATGCCATGGCCAGAAGGATCACGAAGACCACTGCAAAAACCTTGGCAACGGTGGTGTACTGGTGCTTCAGATAGGCGTTGGCACCCTCACGGATGGAACCGGCGATCTTCTGCATGGTAGCATTGCCCTCGGAATAGGACATGACCTTGTTGCGCTGGATCAGGGCAAAAATCAGGGCCAGAGCGGCGCCAATAAAGCCGATCCATAAATACTTTTCCACGGAAACGACACTCCTTTTCAATTTCTGCATTTGCCTCTTTTCCATAACAAATGCAGGCAGGGAATGTATCAATTCTAGCATAAGCTGTGATTTTTGCAAGAAAAAAACCCTGTGTTTTGGGTAATTTAACGAAATAACCAAAACACAGGGACAGGTGTCAAGAAAATATGACAAATTGAGCAGAAACTCTGTTGTGTCCCATAAGAAGTTCTAATGGAAGGGTTGTTTTCCTTATGGGAGGGACTTAAGCCCGGGACCAGGTGGTGGGTAGGAGGAGGAGCAGGATGGGGAAAATCTCCAATCTGCCGATGAGCATGGTGAGGGAAAGGATCCATTTGCTCATCGGGGAGAAGGCAGCGAAATTTCCCATGGGGCCTACAGCGTCCAGACCGGGGCCGATGTTGCTCAGGCAGGCCAGGGCGGCAGTCACCGATGTGGTCAGGGAAAATCCGTCCCGGCAGACCAGGATGGATGCCGCTGCCAGCACGGCAACGTACAGGAAGAAGAATACGAAAATGGTGTTTACGGTGTCCTCTTCCACGGGCTTGCCGTCCAGTTTGACCACCTTTACCGCTCTGGGATGGGACAGGCGGGCCAGAGCACGCCGACCGCAGCGGCCCATGACCAGGACGCGGCAGCATTTGATGCCGCCGGCGGTACTGCCGGCACAGCCTCCCAGGAACATCAGGAGAACCAGCACGAGCTGGGACAGGGTGGGCCAGAGATTGAAATCTGCAGTGGAAAATCCCGCCGTGGAGACAATCGTGCCCACCTGGAAAAAAGCATCCCGAAGGGCGTGGCCTGCTGTGTCGTACAGGGGAAGGATATTCCCGAAGATGAGGAGGACAGCCAGGGCGCATACCGTCAGGAAAAAACGGAGCTCATCGCTTTGGAGGGCCTGTTTAACTCGACCGGTGAGCATGAGGAAGTAGGCGGCAAAGTTTACCGAGCTTAAAAACATGAAGAGGGTGACCACCACTTCAGCGGCAGGGTTGGCGTAGGAGGCAATGCTGGCGTTCATCACCGAGAAGCCGCCGGTGCAGACGGTTGCCAGGGCGGTGACCACTGCATCATACAGGGGGAGCCGGGTGAGAAGCAGGGCGATGGTGCACAGCACCGTGAGCCCCAGGTAAATCTGCCACAGGATCTTGGAAGACTGGGCGGTCTTGGGCACCAGCTTGGAGGCCACCGGTCCGGGGGACTCCGCCTGGACCAGGACCTGGGTCCGTCCGCCAACCTTGGGCAGAAAGGCCAGGGTGAAGATCAGAACCCCCATGCCGCCCACCCAGGAGGAGAAGGACCGCCAGAAGAGGATGCCTCTGGGCAGGGCCTCGATATCCGTCAGGATGGAGGCACCGGTGGTGGTGAAGCCTGAGACCACTTCGAAGAAGCAGTCAGTGTAGCTGGAAAAACAGCCGGAGAACCAGAAGGGAAAGGCCCCGAAGAAACTGAGGGCCAGCCAGATAAGGCCTACCACAGCAAAGCCTTCCCGGGTGTAAAAATCGGCCTTGGCCTTGACACGGGCCAGGATCGTGCCGGTGATCGCCAACAGGAAGATGGTGTTCAGGAAGGGCAGGGGGTCTTCGTGATACAGAAGGGCCACGGCCAAGGGGATCACCAGACAGAGGGCCTCTACCAGCAGGGTTTGGCCCAAGATACGCAGCATGAGTTTATAGTTCATAGGGGAATACCTTGGTTGGAGCAGCGGCTCCGGGGGAAATCAGGCCCGGGACCAGGTGGTGGGGTGGAGGAGGAGCAGGATGGGGAAGAGCTCCAGACGGCCGATGAGCATGAGGGCAGACAGAAGCCACTTACTCAGGTGAGAAAGGCCGCTGAAATTGGCCATAGGGCCCACGCCATCCAGACCGGGACCAACATTGGACAGGCAGCCCAGGCTGGCGGTGAAGGAGGTGGTCAGGGAGTAGCCGTCCAGGGAGACCACCAGGCTTCCGGCCCCCAGAAGAAGGAAGAAGAGGATGAAGAAAGCAAAGACGGTGTTCAGGGTGTCTTCCTCCACGGCCTTGCCGTCCAGCTTGACCACCTTCACGGCTCTGGGGTGGGAGAACCGCAGAAGGGTTCGGGTGGAGGTTCGGGTGGCCAGCAGGACTCTGCCGCACTTGATGGAACCTGCGGTGCTGCCCGAACAGCCGCCAATGAACATCAGGATCACCAGGATGGTCTGGGAGAAGGGGGGCCACAGGTTATAGTCGGTGGTGGAGAAGCCCGAGGTAGACACGATAGAGGCCACCTGGAAGAGGGCGTCCTTGAAGGCTGTGCCAATGGAGTCATAGAGGGGCAGGATGTTGACAAAGACCATCAGGGCACACACCGCCACCACGCCCAGGAAAAAGTGGAGCTCGTCGCTCTTCAGGGCCTGCTTTCCACGGCCGGTGAACAGAAGGAAAAAGACGGCGAAGTTCAAGGAACCCAGGATCATGAACACGATGGCGATGATCTGGCAGGTAGTGTTGTAGGCGGCAAAGCTGGCGTTCATGACAGAAAAACCACCGGTGCACACGCTGGCAAAGGTGGTGACCACCGCATCATACAGGGGCATGCCGGCCGCCGAGAAGGCCATGATCTCCAGCGCCGTCAGGGCAAAGTAGATCTCATAAAGGATCTTGGCGGACTGGACGGTCTTGGGCACCAGCTTGGTGGAGATGGGACCGGGGACCTCCGCCTGGATCAGGACATGGGCGCGGCCGCCCACCTTGGGCAGGAAGGCCAGGGTGAAGAGGAGAACCCCCATACCGCCGATCCAGGAAGTGAAGGACCGCCAGAACAGGATGCCTCTGGGCAGGCGTTCGATATCTGCCAGAATGGTGGCTCCAGAGGTGGTGAAGCCCGAGACCACCTCGAAGAAGCAGTCGGAGAAGCACTCAAAATAGCCGGAGAACCAGAAAGGAAGGGCACCAAAGAGGGAAAGGACCACCCAAATCAGACCAACGACCACGAAGCCTTCCCGGGAGAAGAAGTCTGACCTGGACTTGATCCTGGACAGCAGGATCCCCGCCAGAGCCAGGGGCAGGATGGTATACAGGAAGGGGGCAGGGTCTTCCCGGTAGATCAAAGTGACCGCCAGGGGCAGCAGGAGCAGAAGGGTCTCCACCAGAAGGGTGAGGCCCATCATGCGCAGCAT
>JAFZEB010000070.1 GCA_017560855.1 Ruminiclostridium sp. | reverse complement strand
GACAGCAGGAACTGGATGGAGCGGCGGATGTTGGCGTAGACGTTTCGGCCGTTCTTCACTGCCTGGACGATGGTGGCAAAGTTGTCGTCGGTAAGGACCATGCCGGCGGCGTCCTTGGCAACCTCGGTGCCGGTGATGCCCATGGCCACGCCGATGTCGGCCTGCTTCAGAGCGGGGGCGTCGTTGACGCCGTCGCCGGTCATGGCAACCAGGGAACCACGGTCCTGCCAGGCACGGACGATGCGGATCTTATGCTCGGGGGACACACGGGCGTAGACGGAGACCTCGGGGACGAAGGCACGGAGCTCCTCGTCAGTCATGGTCTCCACGATGGCGCCCTCCACAGCCTTGGTGCCGGGGGTCAGGATGCCGATCTCACGGGCAATGGCGGATGCGGTGATGACGTGGTCGCCGGTGATCATAATGGGGCGGATGCCGGCGGAGATGCAGTCGGCAACAGCCTGCTTGGACTCCTCTCTGGGGGGATCCATCATGGCGATGAGGCCCAGGAAGTGGAAATCCTTTTCGTCTTCCAGGGTGACTTCCGTGGTCTCCAGGGTGCGGCAGCCAAAGGCCAGCACACGCAGGCCCTGGTCAGAGAAGAAGCGGTTGGCGTTTTCGATCTCCTCCCGCTCGGCAGGGCTCAGGCTGGTGCGGTCCAGCATCACGTCCACAGCACCCTTGGTCATCATCATGATGCCGCCGGAGAACCGGTGGATGGTGGACATGAGCTTACGATCGGAGTCGAAGGGCAGCTCGCTCAGGCGGGGCCAGTTGGCGCGGACCTCGTCCTCCTCAAAGCCGAAGTCCTCACCCAGACGGACCAGGGCGGTCTCGGTGGGGTCGCCGATCTCGTGGACCTTGCCGGTCTGCTTGTCGGTGGTGACGGTGGCGTCACTGCACAGGAGGGCGGCCCGGAGGAGAGGCTCCTGGGTGGGGTCCTGGAAGTTTGCCTCAGGGGCGGGAATGATCTTGCCGTTGACATAGAGCTGGCGGACGGTCATGCGGTTCTGGGTCAGGGTGCCGGTCTTGTCGGAGCAAATGACGGACACGCTGCCCAGGCCTTCTACGGCCTGGAGCTTGCGGATAACGGCGTTCTCCTTGGCCATCTTGCGGGTGCCGAAGGAGAGCACGATGGTAACGATGGAGCTGAGAGCCTCGGGGATGGCCGCCACGGCCAGAGCGATGGCGAAGAGGAAGGCGCTCATGATGTCCTCGCCCCGAACCAGGACGTTGACGCCGAAGATGATGGCGCAGAGGATGAGGATGCCGATGGACAGCTTCTTGCCGAACTGGTCCAGGGAGACCTGCAGGGGGGTCTTCTTCTCGGAGGTGGACTTCAGCAGGGCTGCGATCTTGCCCATCTCGGTCTCCATACCGGTGCCGGTGGCCAGGAACTTGCCGCGGCCATAGGTGACAAAACTGCCGGAGAAGACCATGTTGGTGCGGTCGCCCAGGGCAACCTCCCCCTCGATGGCCTCCACGGTCTTTTCCACAGGGAGGGACTCACCGGTCAGGGCGGCCTCGGCGGTCTTCAGGCTGGCGGACTCCAGCACACGGCCGTCGGCGCAGACGGCGTCGCCGGCTTCCAGGATGACGATGTCGCCGGGGACTACCTCACGGCCGGGGATCTGGACGATCTTCCCGTCCCGCAGGACCTTGGCTGTGGGGGCGGACATCTGTTTCAAACTGTCCAGAGAGGCTTCCGCCTTCACGGTCTGGACGGTGCCCAGGATGGCGTTCATGGTGATGACCGCCAGGATGACCACCATGCTCTCCACATCGCCCAGGGCGGCGGAAACACCGGCGGCGATGATGAGGATGATGACCAGGAAGTCTAAAAACTGCTCAAAGAAGATGCGGGCGGTGCTCTTCTTGCCCCCTTCGCGAAGCTCGTTGGGGCCATACTTTTCCAGACGGTGGGCGGCCTCTTTGGCAGACAGGCCGTTTTCCCCGGTCTGGAGTCCGGTCAGCAGGTCGGAACCGGTCTGCTGCCAGATCTCTTTGATCTTACTCATAGCTTTCGTCCTTTCTTTGGTGGAAGCCAAAAAATAAAAGCGAGCCCTTTTGCCGAAAATGCTTCCACACATTTCGCAAAAGTCTCGCCATTTCAACCCGAAGCGGGGCCGTGCCCGTGTATTGACGCCTCGGATGCACAGGGACTGTGCCGACTACTCCCTTTTACTATGGGCAAATCATATCCTATTTTTCCTTGGTTGTCAAGGGAAAAAGACTTGCTATTCTTTTGTAAATGCAGTAAGATACCTTTATATATTCCTTTTGCCGGAGGTTCCGCCATGGAGAACAAAGCCCCCAAGTCTACAAAGTTCTGGGTCGTCCTCATTGGAGTAATTCTGGTGGTGGCTGTGGCCGGTATGCTGGTCATTCAGTCCGTCCGGGAGGAAGGGGCCCAGGTGGTCATCACCTGGAACGGCGAGGTGGAGGGTACCTACCCCCTGGACCAGGACGAGACCTTCGTTTTTGAAGGGGAAAACGGCGGCCGGAACGTGGTCGTCATCGAGAACGGCATGGTCTTCGTGTCCGAAGCCAACTGCCCCGACCAGATCTGTGTGAACCACAAACCCACGAATCAAACGGCGGACCCCATCGTCTGCCTGCCCAATAAACTGGTGGTGGAGGTTTCCGCCCCCAACAGCGAAAACCAACTGGATGGTGTGTCATGATGAACGTCAGAAAATTAACAACTATGGCCATGCTTACGGCCATTTCCATGATCGTCTTCCTCATTGAGGCTCAGATCCCCCTGCCCTTCGCCGTCCCCGGCGTGAAGCTGGGCATTGCCAACGTCATTACTCTCTATGCCATCTGGACCCTGGGCCGCAGAGAAGCCCTGGCCATCCTGCTCATCCGTGTCTTCCTGGGCAACATCATCGCCGGCAATGTCATGGCTATGGCCTATAGTTTAGCTGGTGGTCTGCTGTGCTGGGTCATCATGTCCCTGCTCAAGCCCATCATGGGCCGCAGCCAGATCTGGCTCATGAGCATCCTGGGTGCCCTGGGCCACAACGCCGGTCAGCTGGGTATGGCCATCCTGATCTCCGGCACCACCACCATGATCTGGTACGCCCCCGTTCTCATCGTGGCCGCTGTGGTCACCGGTGCCTTCACCGGCTATCTGACCCAGATTCTGCTGGGCCACATGGATAAACTGCAGAAGCACGCATAACCATCTCTGCCCTTTGACAGCCGCCTCTTATGGGGCGGCTGTTTTTGAATGGAAAGGAGGGCGAACCATGACGGAAAAGACCCGAGACCTATCCTATATGGCCCTCATGACCGCCCTGCTGGTCCTCTGCGCCTGGCTGGTCCTCCCCCTGGGGCCGGTGACCTTTACCCTCCAGACCTTCGGTGTCTTTGCCGCCCTGGGCATTTTAGGCGGAAAACGGGGGACGGTCACCGTCCTGGTCTACCTGGCCCTGGGACTGGTGGGCCTGCCGGTCTTTTCCGGCTTTTCCGGGGGACCTGCCGGGTTCATGACCCCCACGGGCGGGTATCTGCTGGGCTTTCTGGCCGCCGCCCTGGTCTACTGGGCCTTGACCGCCAAAGGCCTTCCCCAGGCCCCCGCTATGGGACTGGGTTTGCTGGCCTGCTACACCCTGGGCACCGGCTGGTTTTTCCTGCTCTATGGGGACTTATACGGCGGGGACCTCTGGTCCATCCTGACCCTGTGCGTCTTCCCCTACATCCTCCCCGACCTTCTCAAACTCTCCCTGGCCCTGGTGGTCTCCCGCCGGATGAGCCGGGCCATCCCGAGGTGAATCCCATGTTTACTCTCTCCCCCTACTGTACCCATCCCGGCCTGACTGTCCAGTTCCGGGAGGAAGTGACCTCCACCAACACCCTCCTCCGCCAGCAGGCCGAGGAAGGTGCCCCGGAAGGAACCGTTCTTGTGGCCGCCCGGCAGACGGCGGGACGGGGCCGCCGGGACCGGTCCTTCTTCTCTCCGGCTGATACCGGTCTGTACCTGAGCATCCTTCTGCGGCCACGCCTGGCCCCCCAGGAGGCCCTGTACCTCACCACCTGCGCCGCCGCCGCGGTGGCTCTGGCCCTGGAGGAGTTTGACCTTCGTCCTCAAATCAAGTGGGTGAACGACCTGTTCCTTGAGGGGAAAAAGGTCTGCGGCATCCTCACCGAGGGGGCCATTGACCCGGAAACCATGGGCCTTCGATACGCCATCTTGGGCATCGGCGTGAACCTCTTCCCCCCGGAGGGTGGCTTCCCGGCAGACCTGCCCGAGGCGGGTGCCGTCTTCCAGCGAGGCCCCGACCCTGCCGAAGTCCGCCAAAAACTGGCTGGGCGCATCCTGGACCACTTCTTCCGGTGGTATCCCGAGATTCAAAATCGGCCCTTCTTCGACGCCTACCGGGACCGCTCCCTGGTCCTGGGTCAGCCCATCACCATCCTCCAGGGCGGGACCAGCCGCCCCGCCACTGCCCTGGACCTGGAACCCGACTTCTCCCTGCGGGTCCGGGAGGCAGACGGCCGGGAGACCCTCCTCTCCTCCGGTGAAGTCAGTATCCGGTCCCTGTCGAAAAAGGCATAGCCTTTTCCGACATATAGGCTTGCGGCCTGTTGCGCGCGTCCGTTGGACACACTGACAGGCCGAGAAGAGTTTTCTGGCACGCACATGTCGCGCCAGAAAACAGACTTGACTTGATTTCGCCGTTGCGACGGCAAAACTCTACGAGGTATTAAGACTCGCTGCTCCACAGGAGCGGGCAATTCCTTACGAAATTCATACTTTTTTTACGAATCCCGCCTTGACTGTCCTTTTCAGGGGCGTATAATATGGTATATTAAGAAAAGGAGGGATGGCCGTGGCAGACCAGGAAAAGAAAAACTTCTTCCAAAAGCATCCGGGCTTTGACCTGTACAGCCTGTTCTGGCTGGCCATCGTGGTGATTTTTGTGAGCCTGGGACGGTTCTACCTCCCCCTCCTCCTGCCAGCCCTGGTGGCTCTGGTCTACCTGATCTTCCGCCTGTTGTCCCGAAACGCCCCCAACCGCCAGGTGGAAAACGCCCGGTTCCAGGCCCTCATCCGGGACCTGTTCCAATGGTTTGGCAAGAAAAAACGGACCATGCAGCCCGACAAGGAGCATTATTATTTCAAGTGCCCCACCTGCGGCCAGCCCATGCGCATCCCCCGGGGCCTGGGCACGGTGAAGATCACCTGCCGGAACTGCCAGGCACAGTTTGAGGCAACCTCTTAAACAGCATAGTAAAACGCCGTCCGAATCTTCGGACGGCGTTTTTGTTTGGGTTATCGGATCACCAGCTGGTCCTCCACGCAGTCCACCACCAGGGTG
>JAFZEB010000001.1 GCA_017560855.1 Ruminiclostridium sp. | reverse complement strand
TCCTGCATCATGGTTTCCACTACCATCTGCTTGAACTCACCGGTGTAGCGTTTGTTTGGTACTCCTCGCGGCATAGAAAACACCCCATTTCTTAGTACAAGTATTTTATCATACTTGTCTAACAAATGGGGTGCAGTTCACCTGTGTAGGAACGTTCTTTTTATTTAATGATGCGCCGCTTTCTTCTCCTCTGCGGCCATACGCTTGGCGTTGGCCAGCATGAGCTTGATGCGGTTTTCCTGGTTGATCTTGGTGGCGCCGGGGTCGTAGTCCACGGAGACGATGTTGGACGCCGGGAAGTCGTCCTTCAGCACCCGGATCATGCCCTTGCCCACGATGTGGTTGGGCAGGCAGCCGAAGGGCTGGGCGCAGACAATGTTGGGGGTGCCGGTGTGGATGAGTTCCAGCATCTCGGCGGTGAGGAGCCAGCCCTCGCCCATCTTACAGCCGTCGTTCAGGTAGCCCTCCACCAGCTTGTGGAGATCCTCGAAGGTGCCGGGGGCCCGGAAGCCTGCCTCCTGGAGGGCCTCGATCATGTCCTGCTGACAGCCTTCAATGTAGCCTTTGCCCAGTCGGCACAGGGTCTTCTTCACCCAGCTGCCGCCGAACATATCCACGTCGGAGATACGGTTGTAGATCTTGAAGACCAGGAAGTCGGTGAGACCGGGAACCACAGGCTCAACGCCCTCGTCCAGCAGGAACTGCTCCAGCTGGTTGTTGCCCAGGGAGGAGAACTTGATGTAGATCTCGCCCACCACGCCAACCCGGACCTTGGGCTCCCCAGCCACGGGGATGGTCTTGAAGTCGCGGCTGATCTCCCGCAGGATGGCCCGCATCTTCTTCCGGGACATGCCGTCTCCCCGGTCGAACCGGGCGATGAGCTCGTTGAGCCAGTACTCCACCTTGGCGGTGGTGTCCCCGGGGTTGACCTCGTAGGGACGGGTCTGGTTGGCTACGTTCATGATGAGGTCGCCGTACATCATGCCGTAGATCATCTTCCGCAGCAGGGGAAGGGTCAGCTGGAAGCCGGGGTTCTTCTCCAGGCCGAAGGACACGGAGATGACGGGAATGAAGCCCAGTCCGGCCTTTTCCAGGGCCTTGCGGAGCATGTGGATGTAGTTGGATGCACGGCAGCCGCCGCCGGTCTGGGTGATGAGCAGGGCCACCTTGTGGGGGTCATAGCCAGAGTTCTGCACGGCATCGATGAGCTGGCCGATGACCAGCAGGGCGGGGTAGCAGGCATCGTTGTGGACGTATTTCAGACCGTTGTCAATGACGTTCCGGCTCTCGTTGGTGAGCATATCCACCTGGTAGCCGGACTTCCGCAGGAGCTTGGCAAAGATGCCGAAGTGGATGGGGAGCATCTGGGGCATGAGAAGGGTGTATTCCTTCCGCATCTCCTCGGTGAAGAGGAGGCGGCCGTTGCTGTCATATTCCAGTTTTGCCATGTCAGCGGACCTCCTCTCTCTGTCTGTCCCGGGCTTCCAGAGCGGCCATGAGGCTGCGGATGCGGATCTTCACCGCGCCCAGGTTGGAAATGTCGTCGATCTTCAGCTGGGTGTAGAGATCCCCGCCCTCTTCCAGGATAGAACGCAGCTCGTCGGTGGTGATGGCGTCTACGCCGCAGCCGAAGGAAACCAGCTGGATAAAGGCCATGTCGGGCTGGGTGCAGACATACCGGGCGGCGTTGTACATGCGGGCGTGGTAGGTCCACTGGTTCAGCACCCGGCGGGGCTGCTTGTCCATGTGGTGGAAGACGGCGTCCTCGGTCACCAGCACGAAGCCGTAGGAGGTGATGAGGTCGTTGATGCCGTGGTTGATCTCCGGGTCCATGTGGTAGGGACGGCCGGCCACCACCAGGATCTTATGGCCGTTGGCTCTGGCCCACTGGATGTACTCGGCCCCCTTGTCCTTCACCAGCTGGCGGAAGCCGTCGTAGGCGGCGTAGGCCTTGCGGATGGCAGAGACGGATTCCCGCTTGGGGATGCCGAACTCACGGGCCAGCAGCTCTGCCCCCTTCTTTTCAAAGTCCTTGGGGCGATGGACACCCAGGTTGTCGGGGATGTACTTGACCGTGGCCAGAGCGGGGATGTTCACCTTCAGCAGGTCGGGGTAGTAGGCCACCACGGGGCAGTTGTAGTGGTTGTCCGCCAGACCCTCGTCGAAGTTGTAGGACATGCAGGGGTAGAAGATGGCGTCCACCTTTTCTTCCAGCAGGGCCATCACGTGGCCGTGGAGGAGCTTGGCGGGATAGCAGACGGTGTCCGAGGGGATGGTCTGCTGACCCTTGATGTACAGGGCGCGGTTGGATTCGGGGGAGAGGACCACCTCGAAGTTCAGGCTGGTGAACAGCTCAAACCAGAAGGGGAGGTTCTCGTACATGTTCAGGCCGAAGGGGATGCCGATGCGGCCCCTTGCCCCAGTGCCCTGGCCCTTGCCCTGGAGGGAGCGCAGGTGGTCGTACTTGAACTTTAACAGGTCGGGGATGTCCGCCTTGGGCTGGCCCAGGGGGACGGAGCAGCGGTTGCCGGAGATGAACCGGCGGCCCCCGTCAAACTTGTTGATGGTCAGGGAGCACCGGTTGGTGCAGCCCTTGCAGGTGGAGGGCCGTGCCTCGTGGGTGAAGCTCTCTAGGGCCTCGGCAGGCAGCAGGCTGGACTTCTCCAGTCCGGCCTCCTTGGCGGCCAGAGCAGCGCCGTAAGCGCCCATCATGCCGGAGATGGTGGGTCGGGTGACCTCTCGGCCGATTTCCTGCTCGAAGGAGCGGAGGACGGCGTCGTTCAGGAAGGTACCGCCCTGGACCACAATGTGCTGGCCCAGGTCGTCGGCGCTGGCGGCGCGAATGACCTTGTAAATGGCGTTCTTCACCACGGAGATAGAGAGACCTGCGGAGATGTCCTCCACAGAGGCGCCGTCCTTCTGGGCCTGCTTCACGGAGGAGTTCATAAAGACGGTGCACCGGGAACCCAGGTTTACGGGGTGCTTGGCAAAGAGGCCCATCTTGGAGAAGTCGGCGATGTTCTGGCCCAGGGCCTTGGCGAAGGTCTCAATGAAGGAACCGCAGCCGGAGGAGCAGGCCTCGTTGAGCAGGATGGAGTCCACGGCGCCGTTGCGGATCTTAAAGCACTTCATGTCCTGGCCACCGATGTCGATGATGAAGTCCACGTCGGGGGAGAAGTGACGGGCGGCGTTCAGGTGGGCTACGGTTTCCACCAGCCCCAGGTCGCAGGAGAAGGCGTTCTTGATGAGATCCTCACCGTAGCCGGTGACGGCGGCACCCTTGATGACCACACGGTCACCGCACTGCTGATAAATTTCCTGGAGCTGGGGCAGGACGATGCCCACGGGGTTGCCCAGGTTGGAGTGGTAGAAGGAATAGAGGATGTTGCAGTCGGGATCGATCAGGACCATCTTGGTGGTGGTGGAGCCTGCGTCGATGCCTAAGTAAGCGTCCCCGGTGTAGGTGGACAGGTCCACCGTGGGGACGGTCATGGATGCGTGACGGGCGGAGAATGCCTCGTAGTCCGCCGGGTCGGTGAAGAGGGGAGGCATGGTGTCCACGGGAGTGCCGCTTTCGGCGGCCTGCTCCAGCTTTTCCAGCAGTTCCTCGAAGGGGTGACCGGCATTGTCCTCGGTGCAGAGGGCAGCGCCGATGGCGGCGAAGCAGTCACCGTCCTGGGGGAAGATGGCGTGGTCACTGTCCAGCTTCAGGGTCTCCACGAATCGTTCCCTCAGCCCCATGAGGAAGGTGAGGGGACCGCCCAGGAAGACGATCTTGCCCTTGAGCTCACGGCCCTGGGTGAGGCCTGCCACGGTCTGGTCCACCACAGCCTGGAAGATGGAGGCCGCCACGTCCTCCTTCCGGCCGCCCTGGTTCAGGATGGGCTGGATGTCGCTCTTGGCGAAGACGCCGCAGCGGGAGGCGATGGGGTAGATCTTCTCGTGGCGCAGGGAGAGGGCGTCCAGCTCCGGGACGGTGACGTTCAGCAGGGTGGCCATCTGATCGATGAAGGCACCGGTGCCGCCGGCGCAGGAGCCGTTCATACGCTCCTCGATGGAGCCGCCGAAGAAGATGATCTTGGCATCCTCGCCCCCCAGCTCGATGACCGCATCGGTGCCGGGGATGAAGGTTCGGACGGCAGCAGCGGTGGCATAGACCTCCTGGACAAAGTCCAGACCGGAGGCCTTGGCCACGCCCAGACCGGCAGAGCCGGTGATGAGGAGCTGAACGTCCTGGCCGCTGAGCATGTCGGTCAGCTGACGGAGGGTCTCGCAGGTCCGCTCACGGGCCTTGGAGTAGTGGCGCTCGTAGGAGCGGAAAAGTAATTTATTGGATGCATCCAGCACCACCACCTTGACGGTGGTGGAGCCGATGTCGATACCGATTCTAAGCATATCTATCACCTCGATAGGGAAGGGGTTGAGTGATCCTCATATAATATAAGATATCAGCTTATTATACCTGAGATGACAGAGAAAAACAATAGGTTTCTTTGGTATTGATTGGAAAAATAGGTGTACAATATCCAGAAAAGTGTTGTTTTTTAAGCTCCTGCCGCATGGTATGGGAACAACGGCGGGAGCAAGCCCCCATCCTACAGCTTAGGCATCATCTGTCTGGCACGGAGCTTCAAATCGCCGTCGCACGCCTCCACTTCCAGCACGCTTCCTTCCGGCAGTTCTCCTCTCAGGAGCATCTCAGCTGCTGGGTTTTCCACCCGGTCCCGGATGAGCCGCCGCAGGGGCCGTGCGCCGTAGCGGGGGTCCTGCCCTTCCCGGGCCAGCCAGGTCAGAGCTTGTTCGGTCACATCCAGACCGATACCCTTTTCTCTGAGACGGCCTTCCAGCTGATGGAGGAGCTTCCTGGTGATGGTGGTCATCTCCTCCTCCCCCAGGGGGTGGAAGAGGATGGTCTCGTCCAGTCTGTTTAGAAATTCCGGGCGGAATACTAAGCGAAGTTC
>JAFZEB010000069.1 GCA_017560855.1 Ruminiclostridium sp. | reverse complement strand
CTCCCCCGGTTCTACCGGGAAAACCTGGACCCGGTGGACGTGGTGATGATGCAGGTGCCCCCCATGGACGAGCACGGCAACTTCTCCTTCTCCGTGGCGGCCTCCCACCTGTACGACATGTGTAGCCGGGCCAAGTGCATCATTTTTGAGGTGAACAAAAACCTCCCCGTGGTTCGGGGCCTCACCAAGACCGAGTGGAACATCCAGAACGTAGACTATATCGTGGAGGGAGACCACCCCCACATGGCCCAGCTGGCCTCTACGCCCCCCACCGATGTGGACCGGACTGTGGCCAATCTCATCGTCTCCGAGATCCCCGACGGTGCCTGCCTCCAGCTGGGTATCGGCGGCATGCCCAACACCGTGGGCTCCCTCATCGCCGACTCCGACCTGAAGGACCTGGGTGTCCACACGGAAATGTACGTGGATGCCTTCGTGGACATCGCCCGGGCGGGCAAGATCACCGGCCGCCGGAAGAACCTGGACCCCGGCCGTCAGGTCTTCGCCTTCGCCATCGGCACCGACAAGCTCTACGACTATGTGAACGAGAACCCCGAGTGCATGGCCGCCCCCGTGGACTACACCAATGATGTGCGGGTGATCTCCCAGCTGGACAACTTCATCTCCATCAACAACATCGTGGACCTGGACCTCTTCGGCCAGCTCAACGCAGAGTCTGCCGGTATCAAGCATATCTCCGGCACCGGCGGTCAGCTGGACTTCGTCATGGGTGCCTATGCCTCCAAGGGAGGCAAATCCTTCATCTGCCTGTCCTCCACGGTGAAGGGCAAGGACGGCTCCCTCCAATCCCGCATCCGCCCCACCCTGACCCCTGGCTCCATCGCCACCGACCCCCGAACCTGTGTCCAGTATCTGGTCACCGAGTACGGCATGGTGAACCTGAAGGGCATGAACGTCTGGCAGCGGGCGGAGAAGATCATCTCCATCGCCCACCCCCAGTTCCGGGAAGACCTCATCCGGGATGCCGAGAAGATGGGCATCTGGCGCAAATCCAATCGCAGATAACAAAAATCCGCAAGGCAATGCCTTGCGGATTTTTCTTTGTGTTCAATACCAGCCAAAGAGGGTCTTGCCGGTGTCCATAGACTGGATCACAGCCAGGTCCTCGGAGGACAGGGTGAAGTCAAACAGGTCCAGATTCTCCTGCATCCGGGAGAAGGTGGCCGTCTTGGGCACCACGGGGATGCCCTGCTGGACCAGCGCTTTCAGGGCAATCTGAGCGGCGGTCTTGCCGTACTTCTCGCCGATCTTGGTCAGGATGGGGTCAGTGACCACCGGCCGTTGGCCGCAGGTGAGGGGGCTCCAGGCCTGCATCACGGTCTCCCCCATGGCGGCCTTCAAGGCCCCCTGCTGATGGAAGACGTGGCACTCCACCTGGTTTACGGCAGGGACCAGGCCACACTCTGCCACAAACCGGGCGTACAGCTCCTTGTTGTAGTTGGAGATCCCCAGGCTGCGGATCTTCCCTGCCTCCAGGGCCTCCTTCATGGCCCGGACCATGTCCCTATCCTCATCGTATGGCTCATGGATGAGGAAGAGATCAATGTAGTCGGTGTCCAGCCGCAGGAGGGACTGGTCAATGGACCGCCGGGTCCCTGCATAGCTGTTGTCCGGCTGGAAGACCTTGGTGGTGAGAAAAATCTCCTCCCGGTCCACACCACTGGCTTTGAGGGCCTTGCCCACTTCCACCTCGTTTTCATACATCCGGGCAGTGTCGATGAGGCGATAGCCCAGGTCCAGGGCCTGGCGGACGCAGGTCACGCATTGGTCCCCTGTGATCTGCCAGGTGCCGAAACCCACCATGGGCATCTGGTGCCCGGTGTGCAGGGTCACATGTTCCATACCGCTCAGCCCTGGAGTTCGGCCAGACGCTCCTGGATCTCCTTGATCTCCTCGCCGGCTTCCACTTCCTGGTCGCGGATGGCGGCCATCTTCTGGCTGACCTCGTGGGCCTGACCGCGGAGGATCTCGCACTCCTGGACCTTCTTGCGGGTCTTGGCCAGGAGGGTCTCACGGGTGAGCTTCAGGAGGGAACCCTCCATGGCAACTCTCTCGGTCTTCCAGCTTTCCATCTTGGCCTCCCGCTCAACAATCATGGCCTTCAGCTCAGCGGGGTCGGTGATGGCCTGGAGTTTCTGGTTCCATGCCTCCCATGCTGCCTGGGCTGCCTTCTCTTCGGGGGTCAGTTCCATCTTTTCGTTCATATCCATTGGTGTTTACCTCGTCATTCTAAAATACTGTCGCTCTCCTCCGGCAGATACTGGCCGAAGAAGGTCTCGTTTCGGTTCTTTTCGTCAAAAAGATTATTATACTGGGCAATGGCGTACTCATTGAGCATGTCGGCTTCCGTGCCGGAGGCCTCATCCACGGCGAGATACTTGCCCTGGCTCTTGGAATAATAGCCCTTGGCGCTGACAGCGGGGATGTATTCCTCCATCTCCTTCAGGAACTGGTAGTAGGGGGGCAGGTCGATGCCGGCAGCCTCCAGGAGATACCGGGACAGGTAATTGATGGAGGTCCCCTCCACCTCAGCCTCCTCAATGTCAAAGTTGGCCCAGATAAAGAAGGGAATGGTGTAGCGCAGGACTTCCTCGTCCAGGGTCTCAAATTCCTTGCCATAGAGGTCCTCGTAGAAGCCGTTGCCCAGGCTGGGGTGATGGTCGCCGAACATGAGGACGATGGTATCCTCCTCATAGTACCGCAGTTCCCGCAGCAGATACTGGACGGCATCATCCGTCTCCTTCAGGCAGGTCAGGTACTGGGGGGCTTTCTTGTACTCCTCCTCGTAGCTGTCCCGATCCAGCCAGATGGTCTGGCTGTAATTGGGCCCCTCATAGGTGTAGCCGCCGTGGTTCTGCATGGTAATGCCGAAGAGGAAGAGGGGTTTGCCGGTGTCGTTGCTCTTGAGCTTGTTCAGGACGAACTCAAACATCTCCTGGTCGGTGACATACTTCCGCAGGAAGTCCTGCTGGGGGTAGTCCTCGATGAAGGTGCTCTCCTCAAAGCCCAGCTCGTCGTAGATCCGGTTTCGGGACCATCCGTCGGCATAGTAGGGGTGGGTGGCGATGCTGGTGTAGCCCAGCTCCCGCATGACCCAGGGCAGGGCGGTCACATTCTCCTGGACGTACTGCTGGTAGGGCACACAGCCCTCGGGCAGGAAGGCCATGGAGTGACCGAAGAGGAACTCAAACTCGGAGTTTGCCGTGTTGGCGCCGTAGATGGAGGCCAGGGCATAGCCCCGGATGGTGTTGGTGTGGAGGTTATCCAGGAAGGGGGTCACGGGCTGGTTGGTCTTCAGCTCGCCCACCACGCTCAGGTCGGCCCAGGACTCGCTCATGATGGCGATGACGTTGGGCAGGTCCTTCTGTCCCTCCGGCTGGGCGTATTCCTCAGCCATTCGATCCACATGGCCGGAAGAGTACCGGTCAGGCTCCTTCACCACGGAATCCCGGACACCCAGGTAGAAGTTCAGGTAGTAACCGTTGTACTTGGTGCCGTAGTTTGTCCAGTTGCGGATGGCGATCTCGCTGGACCCCACATACAGAACCACCGACATGGCCATGACCCAGGTGAGGGCGATGGACCGCCGCAGCTTTTTGGACTGCATGGGGAAGGAGGGCATGGACAGGGCCAAAAAGAGCATCAGCACCATACCCACCAGGGCATAGAGCATGGTGTTCTCATAGGTCTCCAGCTTGTACTGGCCGGCCACGTTCATAGCGGTGCCGGCAGACATGATGTCCATGGGGGTCAGCTCGTTGCCCCGGAACTGATAGACCAGGCCGTTGACCACCGCCAGGATGGTCAGCCCCACCGAGGAGAGCACCACCGAAAGCTTGAACTTGGCCGTGAGGATAAAGACCACGCCGCAGACGATGGTGACGCACAGCAGGTTCAGCAGGGCATGGTCCCACCCCATGGACTTGGGTTTGGTGTCCACCAGGGCACAGGGCATGATGCTGGTGAGGGCCATGGCCAGAAGACCCCAGAGGAGGTTGGCCGCATAGTTCCACCGGCGGAGGCTGAAGTCCAGCTTGAAGCCGCCCACCAGGAGGAAGGCCAGGGCAAAGACCCCGCCCACCATCCAGTTGGCAAACTGACTGCACACAGCAAAGGCGGCGATGGCCAGGATGCCGCCCAGGAAGGACCGCTTGCTCATCTGGAACAGGGGGGACTGGACCTCCGGCTTGAGCTTCTTGATGGTTTCTTTCGGTTTGATCGTCTTCTTTTCACGTTTCTTTTTTGACATGGGGGATTCCTCCCAAAAGTCAGAGTTGGTCCGCCCTGGTCAGGGGCGGAAAGATGCAAGAGGGTGGTTTCTAATCGATTATTTTATCATAAAACTTTTCACTTGGCGAGAAGAAAAAACGACCTTCCGCTCCAGGAAGGCCGTTTTCTGTCAAATTTCGGTCTCTCCGGCCAGGATGCTCTCGATGGAGGCGTTCAGATCCTCCTCATAGGCGGCCAGGGTCTCGTAGTTTTGGGGGAGGATGATGCCGTAGGGATCAGGCCAGCAGGACTTCCGCCAGGCGTAGTCCTCTTCGTCCTCCTCGTCATCGTCCTCCATGAGGTACAGATCTGCATGGAAGTCGCCGCCGCCCAGAGTGTAACCCATGGCATCGGGGCGGTGTTCCCGCCAGGAGAGGTCGTCTTCCTCTTCCTCGTCCTCATCAGGGTCTTCCATCATCTGAAAGGCCAGAAAGGCCTGTTCCGGGGAGAGACAGCCATCGCTGTTCCAGTTGAATTCGTCCATGGGGGTCTCCTTTCTTGCAGTACCCCTCATCCGCCCACTGCGTGGGCACCTTCCCCCCCAGGGGGGAAGGCGTCTTCCTATCGAAGGCAAGGCTTCTCCCTGGGGAGAAGCTGGCTGCGAAGCAGCCTGATGAGGGGTCCCCTTTCTTTTTCCCGGAATCCAGGTCCATTTCACGTTTCTCTTTCGAAGGTTCGGATCTCCCCGTTAAAGTCCAGTTCCAACAGCTCTTCCGACAGCTGAACGATTTGGATGGTGGTCACCATGTCTTCTGTGGGTTCCATGTACTCCAAGGCGATCTCGTTGGTTTCCTCGTGGTAGGTATAGCCTTCGCACAGGTCCGCATCGTTGACCGGATTGCCGCAGGCGCAGGAATAATAAAAGCTGCCATCGGCGGAAAATCGGATGGTTTCGATATCATGGCCGCTGTCTCTGGTCCAGTTCACATCGGTGAAGCCATACCCGCTGTAGTCCGGTTCCTTCCCCTCTCCTGTGCAGCCCACCAGACACAGGCCCAGCAGAAAGACAAGTATCCACTGTTTCATTGGTTCATTCTCCGTCTCTGGTCAGCAGGCAGACGGTCTCCACATGGTGGGTCCGGGGGAAGAGGTCAGCGGCCTCGGCCTTCTGCAGGTGATAGCCCCGCTCGTCCAGGATCTTCACATCCCGGGCCAGGGTAGCCGGGTCGCAGGAGACGTAGACCAGCCGCTGGGGGGCCATCTGGACGATGGCCTCGATGACATCGGCAGAGATGCCCTTCCGGGGCGGGTCCACGCAAATCACGTCAGGACGGATACCTCTCTGGGCCAGCTGCAGGGCAGCTTCGCCCGCATCGGCGCAGAAGAACTCGGCGTTGTCCACCCCGTTGCGGCGGGCGTTCTCTTTGGCATCCTCCACAGCGGAGGGGACCACCTCGGCCCCCAGGGCCTTTTTGGCCTTCCGGGCCATGCAGAGGGTGATGGTGCCGATGCCGCAGTACAGGTCCAGAACGGTCTCCTCTCCGGTGAGCCCGGCAAAGTCCAGGGCACGGCCGTAGAGGACCTCGGTCTGCTCCCGGTTCACCTGGTAGAAGGAGGGGACGGACAGCTGGAAGGACAGGCCGCAGAGGGTGTCCTCCAAAAAGTCCTGGCCCCACAGGGTTTTATAGGTCTTGCCCAGGATCACGTTGGTCTTGTCCATGTTCACGGACAGGACCACACCCACCAGGTCAGGCTCAGCCTGACGGAGGATGGCGATGAGTTCTTCCGTGTGGGGAAGTTTCTTGCCGTTGGCGATGACCGAGCACAGGGACTGGCCCTTCCGGTTCACCCGGACGTAGAAATGGCGGATGAGGCCCTGATGGGTCTTTTCGTCATAGGCGGGGATGTGATACTCCTCCATCCAGGTCTTGAAGGCCGTCCGCAGGCGGGTGGCGGGCAGGGGCTGGAGGAGGCAGTCGGGAGCATCGATGACATCATGGCTCCGGGCCCGGAAGAAGCCCACCTGAGGGCCCTCGGCCACGGGGAACTGGATCTTGTTCCGGTACCGGTCCGGGGTGGGGGCGGCATGGATGACTTCCACAGTCCCCTCCCAACCGCCGATGCGGCGGAGGGCCTCCTGGACCCGGCGGCGCTTCATCTCGGTCTCCTCGGCGTAGGTCATGTGCCGCAGCTGACAGCCGCCGCACTTGGGATACTGGGGGCAGTCGGGCTCCTGCCGGGCAGGAGAGGGCTCCAGGACCTGATCCACCCGGCCCCAGGCGGCAGACTTGCCCACCTTCAGCAGCTGGACGGAGCACAGTTCCCCTTCCAGGGCACCCTTCACAAAAACGGCCTGTCCATCCAGACGGGCCACGCCTTCCCCGGAGGAGCCGTAGCTCTCGATCCGCAGGGGATATTTCTCATTCTTCTTGGCTGCCATACAGAACAGCTCCCTTCTATTTCACGGGTGGATATGGAATCCACCCCTACGATTTAATATTGTAACTTTTAGTATACCATAAATTGCACAGGGTGAACAGAGTCGATTTTTTGTGAAAAAACTTTGGATTTTCAGCCCAAATTCACAGTTTCTTCTTTTTTCTTCTTCTCAGATGTGCTATAATTTCGTGAATGTGGGTCCATAGGCCCATTTTTATCCACATCAGCAAGACTCAGCGGTTTTCCGCTTTTTGAAAGGACTTCCAACTATGGGATTTTTAGCAAAACTCTTTGGTTCCAGCACCGCCAAGGAACTCAAGCGCATTGACCCTCTGGTCCAGAAGATCGAAGCTCTGGAAGAGGAATACAAGGCCCTCACCGATGCCCAGCTCCAGGCAAAGACCCCCGAGCTGAAGGCTCGTCTGGCCAATGGTGAGACCCTGGACGACATCCTCCCCGAGGCATTTGCCACCTGCCGCGAGGCATCCTGGCGTGTGCTGGGCATGCGCCCCTACCGGGTCCAGCTCATCGGCGGCATCATCCTGCACCAGGGCCGCATCGCCGAGATGAAGACCGGCGAAGGCAAGACCCTGGTGGCCACCCTGCCCGCCTACCTGAACGCCCTGTCCGGGGAAGGCGTGCACATCATCACCGTCAACGACTACCTGGCCAAGCGTGACTCCGAATGGATGGGCAAGGTCTACCGTTTCCTGGGCCTGACCGTTGGTCTGGTCATCCATGGCGTGGATGCCAAGGGCAAGCAGGCCGCTTACAACGCCGACATCACCTACGGCACCAACAACGAGTTCGGCTTCGACTACCTCCGTGACAACATGGCCATCTACAAGGCAGAACTCATGCAGAGAGGCCACGCCTTCGCCATCGTGGACGAGGTGGACTCCATCCTCATCGACGAAGCCCGTACCCCCCTGATCATCTCCGGCCAGGGCGAAAAGTCCACCCAGCTCTACACCCTGGTGGACAACTTTGCCGCCCGCCTGAAGGGCATGACCGTGGCTACCGTGGACGACAAGCAGGAGGAGGCCGAGGACCTGGACGCCGACTACATCGTCAACGAAAAGGCCCGTGCCGTCACCCTGACCGCCCGGGGCGTGGCCAAGGCCGAGGCCGCCTTCAACATCGAGAACCTCTCCGACCCCGAAAACTCCACCCTGTCCCACCACATCAACCAGGCCATCCGTGCCCGGGGTCTTATGAAGCGGGATATCGACTACGTGGTCAAGGACGGCGAGGTCATCATCGTCGACGAGTACACCGGCCGACTCATGTACGGCCGCCGCTATAACGACGGCCTCCACCAGGCCATCGAGGCCAAGGAAAAGGTCGTGGTCGCCCACGAGTCCAAGACCCTGGCCACCATCACTTTCCAGAACTACTTCCGTCTGTACAAGAAGCTCTCCGGCATGACCGGTACCGCCAAGACCGAGGAAGAAGAGTTCGGCAACACCTATCAGCTGGACATTCTGGAGGTCCCCACCAACAAGCCCCTGGCCCGTCAGGATATGCCCGACGAGGTCTATAAGAACACCAAGGGCAAGTACACCTCCATTCTCCGTCAGATCAAGGTCTGCCACGAGAAGGGCCAGCCTGTTCTGGTGGGTACCACCTCCATTGAAAAGTCTGAGTTCATCTCCAAGCTCCTCACCCGTGAGGGCATCAAGCATAACGTGCTGAACGCAAAGAACCACGAGAAGGAAGCTGAGATCGTGGCCCAGGCCGGTAAGTTCGGGGCGGTCACCGTGGCCACCAACATGGCCGGTCGTGGTACCGACATCATGCTGGGCGGCAACGCCGAGTTCCTGGCCAAGAACGACCTGCGCAAGGCAGGCCTCACCGACGAGCTCATCGCCGAGGCCACCGGCTTTGCCGAGACCGACAACGAGGAGATCCTGAAGGCCCGGAAGATGTACGCCGATGCCGAGGCCAAGTACAAGGCCGAACTGGCCCCCGAGGCCGAGCGTGTCCGTGCCGCCGGCGGTCTGTTCATCCTGGGCACCGAGCGCCACGAGTCCCGCCGTATCGACAACCAGCTCCGTGGCCGTGCCGGCCGTCAGGGCGACCCCGGCGCCAGCCGCTTCTACCTGTCCATGGAGGACGACATCATGCGCCTCTTCGGTTCTGAGCGCATGCAGAACATGATGGAGACCCTGAAGATCGAGGACGACATGCCCATCGACGCCAAAATGCTCTCCGGCGCCATCGAGAACGCCCAGAAGAAGGTGGAGTCCAAGCACTATCAGGCCCGTAAGAGCACCCTGGAGTACGACAACGTCATGAACGTCCAGCGTGAGATCATCTACAAGCAGCGCCGCCAGGTCCTGGACGGCGAGAACATGGGCGAGTTCATCCGGGGCCTCATCCGCCGCTGGGTGGAGGACTCCATCAACGGCAACCAGGGCGAGAGCAAGCACATGACCGCCGAAGCCTGGATGCTGGCCACCGAGCCCTTCCGGGGCCTCTTCTTCGCCCCCGACCGCTTCCGCTTTACCGACGAGGAGCTGAAGGGCTACACCACCGAGGCCCTCATCGACCTGGTGGAGACCGAAGCTCTGTCCGTCTACAACGCCAAGGAGGAATCCCTGGGCGAGGAGCTCATGCGTGAGCTGGAGCGTGTCATGATGCTCCGCACCGTTGACGAGTACTGGATGGACCACATCGACGCCATGCAGGAACTGAAGCAGGGCGTGGGCCTGCGTGCATACGCCCAGACCAACCCTGTGGATGCCTACAAGCAGGAAGGTTTTGAGATGTTCGAGGGCATGATCCAGGCCATCCAGGAGGAGACCATCCG
>JAFZEB010000068.1 GCA_017560855.1 Ruminiclostridium sp. | reverse complement strand
GGAAGTCTCTCTGGTGGCCATCCTGGACGCCGACAAGGAGGGTTTCCTCCGCTCGGAGACCTCCCTCATCCAGACCATCGGCCGTGCGGCCCGAAATGCCGAGGGCCGGGTCATCCTCTACGCCGACACCATTACCCCCTCCATGCGGGCGGCTATGGACGAGACCCAGCGCCGCCGTGAGATCCAGGATGCCTACAACCAGGCCAACGGCATTGTCCCCAAGACCATCGTTAAATCCGTCCGGGATCTCATCGAGATCTCCCACACCCCCGACACCAAGGGAAAGAATGGCCAGAAGGCCCTGTCCAAAAAGGAAGTGGCCGACCTCATCGCCAAGCTGGAAAAGGAGATGAAGGAGGCCAGCCGCCGCCTGGAATTCGAGTATGCGGCCATCCTCCGCGACCAAATCATCGAGCTTCGAGGGAAAGAAACCAAAGACTGACCTATTCCACCGCAAAGAAGGTATTTCTATGGATAACACCACCAAAAAGACCAACTACCTGGCCATGGCCTCCATCATGGCCGCCGGTACCTTGTGGGGCTGCATGGGGGTCTTCACCCGGGGCATCGCCGCTCTGGGCCTGGGGGCCACCTCGGTCATGATCATCCGCAACCTGGGTGCCTGCATCCTGATGGGCCTGCTCTTCCTGGTCATCGACCGCAGTATCTTCCCGGTGAAGCTCCGCCACATCCCCTACTTCATCGGCACAGGTGTCGGCAGTGTCATGATGATGACCCTCCTCTACTTCCAGAGCCAGCAGACTAACTCCCTGGCGGTGGCCGCCATCCTGCTGTACACCGCCCCAGCCTTCGTGGTCATCCTATCGGCCATCATTTTCAAGGACAGGGTCACCAAGCAGAAGCTAGCCGCCCTCATCATCGCCTTCCTGGGCTGCACCTTTGTCAGCGGCATCTGGAGCGGCGGTTTGTCCGTCTCCCCCAAAGGTCTGTTCTACGGTCTGGGCAGCGCCTTCGTCTACTCCCTGTACACCATCTTCGGCCACTTTGCACTGAAGCACTACAAACCCCTCACCGTCACCTTCTACTCCTTCCTCTTCGCCGGTGTGGGCTCCCTTTTCTTCTTCGACGCCCAGGAGCTGGCCATGGTCACCTCCTCCAGCCAGGGCATCTTCCTGTCCCTGGGCCTGATGCTCTTCGCCACCGTCCTGCCCTATATGCTCTACACCAAGGGCCTCAACGCCCTGGGAGACGGGGGCAAGGCATCCATCCTGGCCAGCGTAGAGCCCGTGGCAGCCTCCATCGTGGGCATCATCGCCTTCGGTGAGCCCATGACCATCGCCGTCATCCTGGGCCTGGCCTGCATCCTGATTTCCGTCTATATCCTGAGGTGATCCCATGGCAAAACCCAAAGAAGAAAAAACCAACGTGATCCGCCTGCTGGAAGCAGCAGGTATCCCCTGCACCCACTACGAGCTGGACCTACCCAAGGGGGAGGTCCCAGACGGGGTCACCGCCGCCAAGCTTCTGGGCAAGGACCCGGACCAGGTCTTCAAGACTCTGGTGGCCGAGGGCCCCAAAGGGGAACACTTCGTCTTTGTCATCCCCGTGGCCGCCACTCTGGACCTGAAAAAGGCCGCCCGGGCCGCCGGGGTGAAGTCCATCGCCATGCTCCCCCAGAAAAAGCTCCTGCCCCTCACGGGCTACGTCCACGGGGGCTGCTCCCCGGTGGGCATGAGCAAGTCCTTCCCCACCTACTTCGCTGAAGAGGTCATCCTGGTGGACACCATGGTGTGCTCCGCCGGTAAAGTGGGCCATCAGGTGGAGGTCAAGCCCGATGACCTGATTGACCTGGTGGGAGGAACCACCGCCGATTTGGTGGTGGAGTAAACCAAACAATACGGGCAACGAATTTTGTTTCGCCCCATCCCAAACGTCAGGAGACTCTATGCATTCTCATATCTATGTAAAGGGCGCACGCGCCCACAACTTAAAAAATATCGACATTTCCATCCCCCGTGACAAGCTGGTGGTCATCACCGGCCTGTCCGGCTCGGGCAAGTCCTCCCTGGCCTTCGACACCATCTATGCCGAGGGCCAGCGGCGGTATGTGGAGTCTCTCTCCTCCTATGCCCGGATGTTTTTGGGCCAGATGGAAAAGCCCGACGTGGACTACATCGACGGCCTCTCCCCGGCCATTTCCATCGACCAGAAGACCACCAGCAAGAATCCCCGTTCCACCGTGGGTACGGTGACGGAGATCTATGACTACCTGCGACTTCTCTGGGCCCGCATCGGCACCCCCCACTGCCCCAAGTGCGGCAAGGAGATCCGCCAGCAGTCCATCGACCAGATCATCGACCAGATCATGACCCTCCCTGAGGGGACCCGCATCCAGGTGATGGCCCCCGTCATCCGGGGCAAGAAGGGCGAGCACGCCAAGGTCCTGGAGAGCGCCCGTAAGTCGGGCTACGTCCGCTGCCGCATCGACGGTCTGCCCTATGAACTCTCCGAGGAGATCACCCTGGAGAAGAACAAGAAGCACGACATCGAGATCGTTGTGGACCGCCTGGTCATTCGCCCGGATATCACCCGCCGTCTCACCGACTCCGTGGAGACCGCCGCCTCCCTCACCGG
>JAFZEB010000067.1 GCA_017560855.1 Ruminiclostridium sp. | reverse complement strand
TTTAACGACAGCGAGTTGGTGTTGATTGTAACGAGGGTCCACCCGTTCCCATTCCGAACACGGAAGTTAAGCTCGTTTACGCCGAAGATACTTGCCTGGAGACGGGCCGGAAAAATAGGTAACGCCAACACAAAAAGGACAACCGGAAGGTTGTCCTTTTTCTTTTTTCTATGTATAATTAAGATAAATTAAGGCTCTGTTAGCCGTGTGTGTTGATAATGGAAGTGGACATAAATAACTCCACATTAGACTAAAATCAGGACAGTTATATCTAATCTCTGTAAGAGGTGATAGATATGACTGTAAATATAAATGAAATTAGAAAACAACTGAATAGGCTGTCAAGGGAAGATTTAGAGCAAATCAATGCAGAAATTACAGAGAAGTTAGAAGGCTATGTTGGTCTGTCCGACTTCTTGAACAAGTGTGCTGAACAGAGATTTGCCGATGGTTTGGTCTGCCCTCATTGTGAAAAGAAGAATATTGTCAAGTTTGGCAAAGTGAGAGGAAAGCAGAGATTTCGTTGTAAGGACTGCGGCAAGACTTTTACTCCCTACACCAAAACAGTCTTTGCAGACAGCAAACTCTCCCTCTCTGTGTGGTTGGAATATGCTGACTGTATGAGCCAGCAAATGACCTTGAGGGAAACAGCTAAAAAGTTAGGAATATGCTTGAAAACCTCATTCTTTATGAGACACAAGATTTTGTCTGCTCTGAAAACCCATATAGGCATTGACTATTTGGGTGGTGTCATTGAAATGGACGAAACTTTCTTTGCCGAAAGCTTCAAAGGCAACCACAAGAAAGGCAATCCTAATTGGAGGGCACCAAGAGATAGTGGTCTGTCAAGGCAGAGGGGCAAACAAGTAGATTACAGAGGTATCAGCCACGAGCAAGTCTGTATCTCCGTTGCCATAGACAGAAATGGTGGACTTGTAACTGTTCCTGCGGGTAAGAGCAGACTGACCACAAAGCAACTGCATTCCATCTATGATGGGAAGATTGAGAAATCTTCAACCATTTGTACTGATAGTCATAATGCCTACAAGTCTTTTGCAAAGAGTGTTGCGGCTGACCTTGTGCAGATAGAAAGAGGAAAGCACAAGAAAGGTATTTACCATATCAATCATATCAATGCACTCCACAGCAAGTTGAAGTTGTGGATGAAGAGAAAATATGGTATCTCCACCAAATACATAGGCAACTATATGTATTGGTTTAACTGGTCGGAGAGAAACAGCCATATCAGCAGGCACAGACAAGGCAAATCCTTGATTTATGACAGTATTTCAAGTATGCTTATACTGACAAGAGAAAACATTAGAGAAACTGTTCCTTTTTGTTCAACAAATGACTATGAGAAAGGTAGGTGTTTATAATGGCAGAAATTATTGCTGAAACCTTGATTGGTTTGTTTCTGATTTATATGGGATATCGTGTGGGGTGGAAAGGTGAAATTGCAACTATTCATCGTTATCACTATGCAAATCTATCAGAGGAAAACAAGGTTAAGTTTTGTAAAGGGTGTGGTATAGGTGAGATTATTGTAGGAATTGGCTGTGCTACAATGCCATATATCAATCTAATTTCACAATCTGAATTGGGCTATTGGATTGGACTTATTGCAATAGGTGTAGGTTTTTTGAAAATTGTTGTAACCATTATCAAGTATAATGGACGGCTATTCTAATCATCAACACACAGGGCTAACAGGGCCTAAATTAAAAAGGGAGGGAAACCCATGGAAATGAGAAGAAAAGATCTGGCAGTTACCGAGCCGGAACAGATCGACGCCATCATCAACCACTGCGACTGCTTCCGTCTGGCCTTTGCCGACGGCAAGCATCCCTACATCGTACCCCTGAACTTTGGCTTCCAGCATCAGGACGGTGTGCGGAAGTTCTATTTCCACAGCGCTGCCGCCGGCCGCAAGGTGGAGCTGTGCCGGAGCCTGGGCTACGCCGGCTTTGAGATGGACACCAACCGGGCGGTGAACCCCAACGAGAAGGCCTGTGACTTCTCCATGTCCTATCAGTGCGTCATCGGCGAGGGCGAGATCACTGAGCTGACCTCTCTGGAAGAAAAAGCCGCTGGCCTGAAGGTCATCATGAAGCAGTACACCGGACGGGAAGACTGGGAACTGCCTGAACACGTGCTGGCCAAGACCTGCGTGTTCTGCCTGACTGTTACCGAAATCAGCGGCCGTCAGCACGGCTAATTTACCTGTCGGAAAAGCGCGCTTTTCCGACAAAGGGGTTTGCGGCCTGCTGCATCGCACGCCGTTTAGAAGGCGCACGTTTGCAGGCCGAGATGTGTTTTTTACCACGCGCGTGTCGCGGTAAAAAACTGATTGAATTTGATTTCGCCGCTGCGGCGGCGAAACTCTACGAGGTTTTATGTTCAGAGAAAACAGAAATCCCGCTGTGCCAAAATGTACAGCGGGATTTTTTATGGTGTGATTCAGCCCAGCTGCTCCACCAGCTGAACGGTGTAGCCGTCGGGGTCTTGGATGAAGAAGAAGCGCAGCGTGGGATTGGGGGAGAAGGGCTCAGGGATGGCAACACCGGCAGCCGCCAGCTTTTCCAGGAGCTCGCCCATGTTGTCGGGAGTGAAACCCATGGAGACACCCTGACCGGGGTTTTCGGGGGCGGGTTCGCCGGTGGAGATCAGTTCCAGCTTGGTTCCCTCATCAGGGCCCAGCATGACGATCTCATGGCCGGGAACACCCATACGACCGGCGACGGGCAGACCCAGCAGGCCGTTGTAGAACGCCAGGCTCTTTTCGATATCTGCTACATGAATGGTGGTCCAGTTGATGGTCATAGGAAAGACTCCTTTTGATTCAAATTCTATAGACAGTGTAACATAGGGAGCTGTTCCTGGCAAGGGTCAGTCCTGGCCGCTGAGCCAGCCCTTGCACATGCCCCACCACTCCAGGGCTTTGAACCGGAACACATAGGATTGGTTGGCTTCGGTGATCAGGGCATATTCCTCCCCGGTGAAGCCGCCGACGGGTACGCTTTCCTCCGATACCGCTGGCATGGCCAGGGAGGGGAAGACCACGCACCACCAGTTTTTTCCCTCACCCTGCCCTAAAATCACCCGCAGGGCCTGGTATTCCCCGGCAGGTAGGGTGAGCTTGCCTTGATTCTTGGTGGGGAACCAAGTCTCATCCAGGCAGACCCGAACAGCGCAAGGCTGGCCGGCCTGTCGTGCGGCCTGAGCCGCGGCATGGGTCAGAGCGGTCAAATTATCTTCCAGGATGGAAGCGGCTTCCTGGGGACTCTCTGAACCCTGCAAAAGGTCCTCAGCCTGTAGAAGGACCTCATCCCGGACCCGAAGCTTCAGGGCCTGGTCGGCGGCAGAATCTGAGTTGGCGATCACATGGAGGCGGATGATTTGGTCTGCCAGTTCTCCCTGCTGGACCTCCGCCCACAGGGCGGTGCAGACCAGGGCGGCACAGAAGAGAGCGGCCATCTGCCGCCAGGGGAAGTTTTGCACATGGATAAGTAGTCTAGTCATAAAAACACCGTCCGTACCTTCGTATTTGCCGAAAGTATGGACGGTGTTGTTTCATATTATACACAGGCTAGGGAATTTTTCTCAGACCGGCTGGGTGAGATACACATCGGTGTAGTCCTCTTTCAGGGCCTGGATTGCCTCTCGCGCCAGGTCCTCCCGGTCAAAGAGACCCAGGACGGTGGGACCGCTGCCGCTCATGGTGGCCCCCAGAGCACCTGCCTGGAGGAGGGCGGTCTTGATGGTCTCGATCTCCCGGCGCTGATGGGGAGTGAGGACGGCCTCAAAGACGTTGAACATTCGCCGGGCGATGCCTACCAGGTCTCCCTGTTCCAGGGCGGCCAGGACCCCCTTGGTGTCCGGGCGGAGCTTTCGCTTCTTCTTGTCCCATTCCCGGAACAGGGCGGGGGTGGAGATGGAGAAGGGGGGCTTGCACAGAAGGATCCAGCAGGGGGGCAGGGAAGGCAGCGGAGTGAGGATTTCGCCTCGGCCTTCTGCCAGTGCTGTGCCGCCCAGGACACAGTAGGGAACGTCAGAGCCCACGTTCTCGCCCACCTTGGCCAGCTCTCTGGGAGAAAGACCGGCCCCTGTGAGGGCGTTCAGACCCTTCAGAACGGCGGCGGCATCGCTGCTTCCCCCGGCGGTACCGGCGCAGACCGGAATGTTTTTCTGAATACCGATGTGCAGGTCCTTCCAGGTTTGGCCGGTGGCTTCCCGGAAGGCCAGGGCAGCGGCCACGGCCAGATTGCCCTTGTCGCTGGGCAGATAGCCCAGGCCGGACTCGGCCCGGATGCCGCCGGGGGCATTCAGGTCAAGGGTGATCTCGTCGCAGAGGGAGACCGACTGCATGACCATGTACATCTCGTGGTAGCCGTCCGGCCGGGTGCCCAGAATGTCCAGGGTCAGGTTGATCTTTGCAGGTGCCTGCAGGGTGAGTCGTTCCATAGGGACCTCCTAAAAAAGAAGGTTGCCTGCCGCCGAAGCTGGCGGCAGGCAACCAATGGTTCTGTTTCGGTACAGAAATTACTTAATCTTGCGGGACTCCAGATAGAAGCGCTTGTCGTGAGCTTCGCCCATGGAGAAGGTCTTTCTGGGCAGAGCGCCGTCGAAGATAACGGTGGGGAACAGCTGATCCTTGTCCATGCAGGGCAGGATGAAGCCGATGGAGTTGGGCTGGGAAGCCAGCTGCTCGGTGACGTCCTCGCCGTGGATGTAGTCGATCTTGCCGCCGTTCTCCTTCAGGTAGGTATCCAGGAAGGACTGCAGGGTGCCGACTTCCAGCTGAGCGGTGGGGTTGGGAACGGTGACAACGCCCTTCTTGCCGTTCAGGATGTAGGTGACCTGGTGGCCTTCGCCCTCACCCAGGTGTGCGCCGGGGTAAGCAGCGATATAGTCGTTCAGCAGCTTCTCGCCGTCGACCTCGAACAGGACGCGGTGGATAGCCTCGAACTCCAGGGAGTCGTCGTGCAGGTTGGTCAGCTCGATCAGAGCGTAACGTGCGGGGTGGGTCTCGCGCTCAGCCTCGGACAGGGTGGGCTTCAGCTCCTCCCAGCAAGCCTTAGCGGTAGCCAGAGAGTGGTTGCCGTCGCCCATAGCGAAGGTCAGGACGGGGTAGCCCTCTGCGTTGTAGTACTTAGCGAAACGCTCGGGATCAGCCAGAGCGGACATCTTAGCGATGACTTCCTCGGTCTGCTCCTTGTCCAGCAGGTAGCCAGCGATCTGGCCGCCGCGCTCCATCAGGGTGGTCTTGTAGACCATGCTCATCTTGGAGGTAGCCTCGTGCAGGGGCTCGATGATGTTCTTGTCGGGATCGTCGATCAGGACCATGATGTGGGGCAGCTCGATAGCAGCATTGCGGCGGACGCGCATACGGGGGGGAATACGTTCCAGAACGGTGCCCTCGGTAGCACGGACGGGAGTGCCGGAACCCTTGGAGTAGTCATACTGCTCCAGGTCCAGCTTGCCGATCAGGCCGAAACGGGTCTTGCCGCCTTCCAGCTTTCTCTCGATGTAGATCAGAGAGTTGTCCAGGGAGCGCAGACGGTTTTCAGCCAGGTACTTGACCATGTTCTCGTTGATCTTTGCGATCTCCTCTTCCACGTTCTCGTCTTCCAGCTTGGACTCGGGCAGGATCAGACGCAGGGTAGAGGGTGCCTCGCCGACATACTGGTCAACGCGCTCCCAGTACTCGGGCTGAGAGGTGTACTGGTCGCATGCCACGACAGCCCACTTGGTCAGACCGCAGTCGACGGGCAGCAGGATGTCAGCGGGGGAAAAAGCAATCTTGTTCATTGTAGGTTCCTCCATTTTTCTTGGTTGTGTTGGGGTGCTTACCGTGCAAACAGTTTATGCATGAGAACCGGAGCTCCTTCGGGGTACGCAGGACCCTTCAGGCCGGATTCTTCACAATAGGGGAGGCCCAGACCGGAATCCTCACTGCTGTCGTAGAGCAGGTAGGGGACGGGATCGCCGTCGTGTCCCCGGGTGGCGGTCAGAGTCTTGTGGTCGGACAGGATGAGCAGGCGGTAGTCGGTGCCCTCCTGGTCCAGTGTTTGGGTGATGGGGCCCACCACACGGCTGTCCAGCCATTCGATGGCCTGGAGCTTGCCGGGCAGGTCGCCGTTGTGGGTGCATTCGTCGGGGGCTTCCACGTGAAGGGCCACGAAGTCGTGGGTCTTCAGCTCCTCCAGGGTGGCGGCCACTTTGCCCTCGTAGTTGGTGTCCAGCTCGCCGGTGGCCCCTTCCACTTCCCGGATGTCCAGACCGGACAGGCGGGCGATGCCGAAGCACAGGGGGACGGCAGAGACAACGGTGCCAGTCTTCTGATACTTGTCATAGAAGGGGTCCAGCTCCACAGCGCTGCCCTCTGCCCAGAACCACACACCGTTGGCGGGGAGCTTGCCCTCAGCCCGGCGGGTTTCGTTCACGGGATGGTGGTCCAGCACTTCGTGGGCGATCTTCATCAGGTCCTTCAGCACAGCGGCGTTGTCGTTGCCGGAGGGCAGCAGGGGGCCAATGACCTCACCCAGATGATCGTGGGGAGGGATCAGGGAGATGCCGGTGATGTTGGCCTGGCTCTGGACGGCGATGTGCCGGAAGGAGGGGGAGGGATAGACGATCATCCCGGCCTTTTCAGCGGCAGTCTGGAAACGGGGGTCGGCAAAGAGGTCGGTGACCAGCTGGATGGACTGGTCGCCCTCGATGGAGCCGCCGGAGTGGGAGAGGATTTTCTTCTCTTCAAAGGGCAGGTCGTTGTCCTCGTAGGCCACCATGTTGCAGCGGTAGGACACGTCCCCGGCCTTCAGCTGGATGCCGGTGGCGGCTGCCTCCAGGGGAGAGCGGCCGGTGTAGCAGACCTTGGGGTCTGCACCGAAGATGGAGAGGATGGCGGTGTCGCTGCCGGCGGGCAGATCGCCGGGGCAGTTGATGACGTTGCCCACCTCACCCTTGGCAGCCAGGGCATCCATCACGGGGATGTTTGCCGTCTGGAGGGGGGTCTTGTTCCCCAGGGCGGGGACGGGGTTGTCAGCCATGCCGTCGCCGATGATGAGGATGTACTTCATGCGGGTGTTCTCCTTTCTAGGGGTAGGGATCAATCAAAACTGGACCGATTGGATGGAAACAGGTCGGTCCAGGACTTTGGTTCGGTGAGAGTGCTGGCCTGGATCTCCAGCAAGTCCAGGATGAGGGTGTTGGACAGCAGGAAGCCTTCGGGGGTGAACCGCCAGCGGTGGTGGTCAGTCTGTTCTACCCACTTGTACCGCTCAAAGAATTCCAGGCGGTGGTTGATGGGCTCGAAGTTCAGGCCAAACTCCCGGCGGTACTCCCATTCCTCGATACCCTGACGGGTACGCATACGGAGCAGGAGGTATTCCCTGGCCCGTTCCGGGGCGCTGATGGTCTGCAGGTCCTCCATGAGGTCCTCCCGGGCGGCCATACTGTGGATGTAGGCGTCCAGATCCCGGCTGTAGGCATACCGACGGCCACCGAAATAGGAGTGGGCGCCGGGGCCGAAGCCCAGGTATTCCCGGCCCATCCAGTATTTCAGGTTGTGGCGGGACTCTTTGCCGG
>JAFZEB010000066.1 GCA_017560855.1 Ruminiclostridium sp. | reverse complement strand
TCACCTAAACGCCAGACCGGGTGGGTGCCCGGTGGCAGACGTTTCGTGGAAAGATGTATATAGTACACCCATCCATTACACTACGGTTGTATTATAACAAAGGATTCTCCAAATTACAAGACAGGACCATCACAAATCAGGTAAAAAATTTACTTTCAAAAGGGACCAAATTAGGCAATTCGCCTAACCCCTTCCATAAAGAAGGGAGTCGGAACTGCGTCCGACTCCCCTGCTATTATTTACAATCTCAATCCTCGAAGAACTTATCGTGGATGGCCTGAACGGCTGCGTTGCCATTGATCTCGTCCAGCAGGACAGAGACCTTGATCTCACTGGTGGAGATCATATGGATGTTGATGTCAGCATCATACAGAGCACCGAACATCTTGGCTGCCACGCCGGCATTTTCCAGCATGCCTGCACCAACGATGGAGACCTTGACCACTTCCTTGTTCACATCGATGTGGTCGAAGCCCAGGGTTGCCTGGTGCTCAGACAGAATGGCCAGGGCCTGGTCGGCATCGCTGCGCTTGACGGTAAAGCTGATGTCCTGGCGCTCGTCACGGCCATAGGACTGCAGGATGATGTCAACGTTGATGTTCTCCTTGCCCAGCAGAGAGAACACCTGATAGGCGATACCGGGCTTATCTTCCACGCCCACCAGGGCCAGACGTGCTACGTTCTTATCTTTTGCGACACCGCTGATCTGGGTCTTTTCCATTTGCTTCGCAACCTCCTTGACTTTGGTGCCCGGCTTCCCGCTGAAGCTGGACAGGACTTCTAAATTCACCCGATACTTCTTGGCCATTTCCACGGAACGGTTGTGGAGGACCTGGGCACCCAGGCTGGCCAGTTCCAGCATTTCGTCAAAGGTGATCTCTTCCAGCTTTCTGGCACCCTCAACATACCGGGGATCTGCTGTGTAAATACCGTCCACGTCGGTGTAAATCTGGCACAGATCCGCCTTCAGGGCAGCGGCCAAAGCCACAGCGGACGTATCGGAACCGCCGCGTCCCAGGGTGGTGTTGTCATCAAACTTGTTCAGACCCTGGAAGCCGGTGACGATGACGATGGAGTGGTTCCGGTCCAGCTCGGCCTGGATACGCTCGGTGCGGACCTTCTTGATCTTTGCATTGCTGTAGCTGCTGTTGGTCTGGAAGCCAGCCTGCCAGCCGGTGAGAGAGACGGCAGGATAGCCCATAGCCTGGATGGCCATGGCGCACAGGGAGCAGGAGATCTGCTCGCCGGTGGACAGCAGCATATCCATCTCACGCTTGGATGCCTTGGGGTTGATATCCATTGCTTTTGCAATGAGTTCATCCGTGGTCTTACCCTGTGCGGAGAGGACAGCCACCACCTGGTGGCCCTGACGGTAGGTATCGGTGATGATACGGGCAACATTTTCCAGTCGCTCCTTATTGGCCACCGAGGTGCCGCCAAATTTTTGTACGATCAGTCCCATATTTCTTACCTCCTGACATATGACGCCGTGTGAAAAAACGTCACAGGGAATGGAATCGCAAATTGATGATGCCCCTCTATGTTATGCTGCCGGGGCGGAGCAGGTCAGTCCAGGATGCGGATGACGGCCAGGACTTCCTTGTCGGCAAGGACCATGTCCAGCTGAGGACGGGTCATGGCGGGGGTGATCCAGCCGCTCTCTTCGGGGCTGCCGGAAGAGATGGTCAGCTTCTCCCCTGCCTCCAGACCGCCCTTGGCCAGTCGGACGAACCAGGGGCTGGCAAACTGGTCCACGGGCATAACCGCCTCGGGACGGTTAGGCTGCCAGGCCTGATAACCGGAACGGTTCAGCTTGCGGGCGGCGGCGATGACGTCTGCCACCACAGCACTGGCGGTGGGCAGCTTGCCGGCACCCCGGCCGTAGAACATCACGTCGCCCACTGCGTTGCCCTTGACCTTGATGGCGTTGAACACATCCTCCACGCCGCCCAGAGGATCCTGGAGGCTGACGAAGTGGGGTTCCACGAAGGGGCAGACAGAGCCGTCTTCCTGGACGATGGCTCGGCCCAGCAACTTGATGCGGTAGCCGCCGGCAGCTGCGTAAGCCTCATCGGCCAGGGTGATCTTGGTGATGCCCTTGGTGGAAACCTGCTCAGGCAGCAGATGCCAGCCGTAGGCGATGGAAGACAGGATACACAGCTTGCGGCAGGTGTCCATACCCTCCACGTCGGCGGTGGGGTCCTGCTCGGCATAGCCGTTGGCCTGGGCGCCCTTCAGGGCCTCCTCGAAGGGGATGCCGTCCTGGACCATACGGGTAAAGATATAGTTGGCAGTGCCGTTGACGATACCGCAGATCTCTTCGATCTCATTGGCTGCCATGCACACGCTGAGAGGGCGCAGGATGGGAATACCGCCGCCCACACTGGCTTCAAAGAGGTAGACCACACCGTTTTCTGCGGCCAGGTCCAGGAGGCGTCGGCCATGGGTGGCCACCAGTTCCTTATTGGAGCTGACCACGCTCTTGCCGGCCTTCAGGGCACGCTCGGTAAAGTCCAGAGCGGCGCCTACACCGCCGATGTTTTCCACCACCACGTTGACCTCGGGATCTGCCTCGATGACAGCGAAGTCGTTGACAAACTTGTCTGCAAAAGGACTGTCGGGGAATGCCCGCACGTCCAGAATATACTTCAGCTCGATGAGATCATCGGCTCGTTTGCTGATGCCTGCGCCGTTGCCGGTGATGACCTCCGCCACACCGGAACCAACCACGCCATAGCCTAACACTGCTACTTTAACCATGGGATAACCATCCTTTTCCTGGGATATATACTATTTATAATGATTGCAACGAGTTCAGCCCGCCAGGATCTCTCCCCGCAGGACCCCTTCCGCCTTGTCCATTCTCTCCAGCAATTCCTGGAGGGTGCCCCGGAGACCGGAGGTCTCCGCATTGACCGTCACCACTGCACAGCCGTTCACTGGCAGGCCCTGGTTGATGGTCAGGATATTGGCCCCGGAATCTGCAAAGAGGTTCAGAACCTGGGACAGGATGCCCGGCTGATCCTTCAGCATCATCTGAAAGGTCACGATCCGGCCGTGGAGCATGTCCTGGAAGGGGCGGACCGCATCCTTATATTTATAGAATGCACTGCGGCTGATGCCGGTGATCCGCACCGCCTGGTTTACGGTCTCTGCCTCTCCTGTGTCCAGGAGCCGACGAGCCTCCACCACCTTTCGGAAGATCTCCGGCAGGGCCTCTGCATCCACGATGTAATAATTGGGTGCTCTTGACATGGTTCCCTCCATCCTCGTGCTGTTGGGTATAGGGTACATAGTGGTTGTCATTCTACCACATTTGTCTCTGTATGGCAACCCAAAGTATTTGTCTGGACGACATTTTTTCCATAAAATTTTCCTCTTGCTTCCATGAGGATATAAAAAGCCCCCGGATAAACCGGGGGCCTTAACGCTGATATTAAGCGGCAGGGGTCTCTGCGGGAGGCGTTTCAGGGGCAGGTGCGGGAGGTGTGGTGGTTTCACCGCCATTGCCGGTGCCTTCGCCGCCTTCACCGCCCTCGGTGCCTTCACCCTCTTCGGGTTCCTCAGGCGCCACGTACACGTGGACGGTACAGGTCTTCTTGGGGACGTCCTCCGGGAAGAAGGTTCCCGTGGTAACGTGGCCTGCACAGTACTGATTGGGCAGATTGCCGCTGACTGCACAGATCTGGACACTCTTCATGGAGCCTGCGTCGGGAGCCGGGAACTGCTTATAGGGGATGGACAGATGGACCTTGGACATGACCTGATTCCACAGGGTGGTGGAGGGGTTGCCCAGCTGGCTGGGCAGTCTCTCCTGCTGGTCATAGCCCGTCCAGACAACTGCGGTGTAGTAGGGGGTGTAGCCCGCAAACCACAGGTCCTTACGGGAGGTGGTGGTACCGGTCTTACCGGCGATGTCCTGGCCGGAGAAGTTGGCATTTCTGCCGGTGGCACCGGCGGGACCGGTGACAACATCCTGGAGCATCTTGGTCATGTAATAGGTGGTGCGCTGGGTCAGGACGGTCTCGATATCCTGGGTGTTGTCCAGCAGGGTATCGCCGTTGCGGTCCAGGACCAGGGTGTAGAGACGGGGCTCTCTGTATTCGCCCTGTCGGGGGAAGGTGGAGTAGGCCGCTGCCATCTCAAAGGTGCTCATACCCTTGGTCAGACCACCCAGAGCCAGCTGGGCCTGGCCAATATCGGAATAGTTCTTACCGCCAATGTTCTGGGATTCCACCAGGCTGGTGATATGGAACTTGTCCTGCATAAAATCAAAGCTGGTCTGGTGACCCACCACATCCAGGACCTTGACAGCCACGGTGTTGATGGATTCCCGAACGGCCTTGGCCACGGACACGGTGCCCTGATATTTGCCGGTGGCGTTGGAGGGCCAGCCCTTGCCGTCCACAGTCTTCACGGGAGAGTCCTCAAAGGTGGAGCTGGGGGTGATCTTACCCAGCTCAATGCCGGGGGCATAGACAGCCAGGGGCTTAATGGAGGAGCCAGGGGGACGGATACTGTCGGTGGCTCGGTTCCAGCCGCGGCTGGAGGTCTTCTGGCCGATACCGCCGGCCATAGCCACGCAGTCGCCGGTGGCGTTGTCGATGACGGTGATGGCAGACTGGATGGCCTGTCCGCTGCCGGAGTTCACGTTCAGGGTGTCACGGTTGCCGTAGACCTCGTCCACCGCTGCCTGGACATCAGGGTCCATGCAGGTGTAGATCTCCAGGCCGCCATTGAAGACCACACTGGTGGCCACTTCTTCTGCCCAGCCGTAGGCCTCCATCAGGTCGTTGATGACCTGCTCGATGACGGCATCCTCATACCAACTATAAATAGCGGAGTTGGTCTTCACGTCCTTACCGTGGTCGAAGTTCAGTTCTTCGGCAACGGCAGCATCGTACTCTTCCTGGGTGATGTACTTCTGCTCCAGCATCATCCGCAGGATCAGCTCCTGACGCTGCTTATTGAAGTCACGGGAGGTGATGATCTCTCCGGTCTCCTTGTCCTCCACTTCCAGATGACCCAGGGGGTCGTACTTGGAGGGGTTATTGGTGATGCCGATCAGGCTGGCGCACTCGGCCAGACTCAGCTGGGAGACATGCTTACCAAAATATTTATAGGAAGCCGTGTACACGCCGTTGCAGCGCTGGCCCAGGTAGATGTAGTTCAGATACCACTCCAGCACGTCATCCTTGCTGTAGTTCTTTTCAAACTCCAGGGCGCGGAAGATCTCCATGATCTTACGCTTGACGGTGACGTCGTCCTCGGTGGTCAGGTTCTTGATGAGCTGCTGGGTCAGAGTAGAACCACCCTGGATGTCAGTACCGGTGAACATGAACAGGGCTGCTCGGGCGGTACGGACCCAGTCCACACCGTTGTGGTCATAGAAACGCTTGTCCTCAATGGCCACGGTAGCATCGATCAGGTTCTGGGGGATCTCTTCCAGGTCCACCCACACACGGTTTTCATCACCGTAGAGGGTCTGCATCTCAGGATAGACATTCTCCCCATTGGCATCCGTATCCCGATAGTACATGGTGGTGGTCAGGTTCATGTTGGCCGAATAGGTGTCCAACTGAAGGTCTGCCGCAGGAATGATGACATTCTTGATGTAGGATGCCGCCATGCAGGCAAGCATCACTGTGGTTATGACGAAAATGAGGACCACGGTCATGACGATCTTAAAGACCCTGCCGTGCTTCTTTTTCTTCTTTCTTGACTTTGTGTCACGTCTTTCTCGATTGTGTTCCAAATTGACACCTCCGAATTCAGTGGAAAAATAGGTCCAGCCGCTGATTCCGGGTATAAAACACCCAAAGCGGCGTATCATACTACTACGCCTATCTTATGCATTATACCACAGCTTTCCAATTTGTCTATCTGTGATTTCGCAGGATTTACAGAAACTTCATAGAAAGATTTCTGCACTCCTCCCCTTGCATTTTCTCGCACCAGAGAGTAAAATAGGGCCAGATAAAAACAAGGAGCTTAAACCATGAGTGAAGAATACGGCGCAAATTTTATCACCGTGACCGATGACGACGGCAACGAATTCGAGCTGGAACATCTGGACACCATCGAATTCAACGGCAACACCTATCTGGCCTTCTTCCCCGCTGTCAGTGAAGATGCGGAGGAGAACGAAGAGGAAGAGCTGGGCCTGATCCTGATGAAGGTCATCAAGGAAAACGGCGAAGAGATCCTCTCCACCCTGGACAGTGAGGAAGAGACCGAAGCGGTCTACACCGAGTTCATGAAGACCCTCTTCGAGGACGAGGAAGAGTAACCCGCTGCCCCGCTACAACATAATATAGAGCATAACGCCCTGCTCGGTGCGTGATCGGACCCTTTTAATCCTACATTTCTTAAACGGGATGCTGACTCGCCGTGTGGATTGCAGGCCTCCCGACCTCGGTTGGAAGAAGGAAGCATGAATCACGGCGGAGGCGACCCACCTGCCATTTCGTGCAGGTTTTAACTGGGTCCACACGGCCAGAGCGGGGCATTTTTC